>JAFGNI010000678.1 GCA_016927095.1 Anaerolineae bacterium
ATCAGCGCCAGCGCCTCCTCCATCTTTCCATGCTTCACAAGCCAAGTGGTGCGAAATGCAAACATGTCGTGCTCCTTTCTAGCTAGATCCCGCATGAGCTGCGCCGGACCGTGGTCATCACGCCTCCAACCGGCTCGACGGAACATCAACGAATCGTGCACCCGGAGCGGCAGAAGACCTTTGGGGTTTCCTTGTCGAGTCGGCGCCTGCGCGACAGGCAAACCCCAATGGTCTCACCGTCAACGCCATCCATCCCCGGGAACCTCCACATCCTTTCCTTAGGGCCCATCGATGCGCACAAATGCCCTTTCAGCAGCGGAGCGATAGACAGCTTCCGTAAAAGCGACGGCCTGAGCGCCGTCTCTCGCCGTACAGAGGTTGGGCCCATTGCCAATAATGGCGTCGATGAAGGCATCGGTTGGGGTGGTCTCGCTATCCGCAACGCTTTCGAGCGTCGACGTCCCCTCTGACGTATACACCATCGTCTCATGACCGCTCCACCCCGCCCAGGATGTCGTCAGCGTGCCACCATCGCCGTAGACGATCAGGCGGTGGGCGGCCGCAGGCACGCCGTCTGCCGCGCTGACGGAGACCAGAACATCGTTGGCGAGCCGTGCCTGCACACCCACGTGGGTCTCTACAGGCAGGTCATCGGAGGTCGCCAGCGCCACCACCTCAACAGCCGGGGCCCCGCCCAGCCAGAGCGCCAGATCCACGAAGTGCGAACCCGTGTCTGCGAACTCGCCGCCTCCCGACTTCTCGGGGAGTTGCCGCCAGAAGTCCACCAGGACCTCACCAAAGAAACTTTCCGGCACGCCTTGGCGTCGGAACATCTCGAGCATGCCTGCCGGAATGCGTCCGTCTTCCCACAGCCATTGCGTGTCATAGGCAATGGAGAGACTCAGTTGCCTCACCTTGCCGATGGCCCCCGACCGTAGCGCGTCTGCAACCGTGCGCCAGACAGCCGCGCACCTGCGGTTGTAGCCGACCATCAGTGTGCGGTCTACCTCTTCAGCTGCGGCGACCATCGCCCAGGCATCCTCACTGCGCAACGCCATCGGCTTCTCCACCAGCACATGCAGTCCTTGTGCCAGCGCTTCCAACACGGGCTCAGTGTGCACGTGGTGAGGCGTCGCGACGATCACCGCGTCCAGGTCGACGCGTTGAATCAGTTCCCGCCAGTCGGTATACGCGTCGACCCCACCCAGAACTTCCTGCGCATCCGCGAGCGCCTCTGCCCTGCGACGCGCGATTGCCACAAGCTCCACATCGGACCGTGCCCGTAGGCGGGGCGCGTGCGCCGTGAGGCCCCACCAACCAATCCCAATGATGCCGACCTGCAGTTTCCCCTCGTGCATGTCCCCTCCTCTTCCCCGTTGGAAAGCCTCGCAGAGATCGGGCCGCGCAGCGTCACCGTCGCCGGGTGCGCGGCCCCTGGCCTGCCCTGGGCTACGACCACGCCTGCACGATCCACACCTCGGTGCCCAGGCTGCGCTCGATCAGCGCGTTCCACTTGTCCCAGTAGCCCTCCTCTTCGAGCTGGGCGCCCAACTTCTCCCAAAAGACGTCGTGGGCCTCGATGCTCTCCCACAGCTCCTCCCAGACCAGCTGGCTGGGGCTGAAGTGGGGCGTGTAGATCCTAAGTCCCGCCTCAGCGGGCTTGTTCTTGTCCAAGTCCCGCGTCGCCAGCGCCACCGCTTCCCCGATCTTTCCTTCCTTCACGATCCACGTGGTACGAAACGCGTACATCGCGATCTCCTTTCTGGCTACTGACTTGCACAGGCGAGGCGCCTCCCCGGCGCGCGACGCGCCTCGCCCATCTGGCCCCCTTACAGCGCCGGCGCCGGCGGGAAATCCAGCTCGGTCTCGTTCAGGTTGTTGAAGAAGCCCGCCATCGTCAGCGTCCCGATGATCAGCAGCACCTCCACGACGTGGCAGTCCGTATAGCCGGCAGCCCGGAATGCGTCGAGCTCGGTGTCGGCGACCCGACCTTGGGTTGCCAGCACCCGGCGCGTGAACTGCAGTAGCGCCTGATACTTGGGATCGTCGGCCTGGCCCTTCCGGATTGCGATCATCTGCTCAGGGGTCAACCCACGCGACGCCCCAACGGCGGTGCACGCCGCCAGGCAATACTCGCACGCGTAGTGCCGCCCGACCGTCAACTTAACGACGATCTGCTCGACCCCGGTCAGCGTGCCCTGCCCGATCAGGCGGTCGCCCGTGAGCGCCGCCCGCAACGCAGCAGGGCTGTTGGCCATCCCTGCGTAGATATTGGGCACGCGCCCCACTGTGGACTCGAGCGCCGCAAAGATAGGTTGGACCTCTTCCGTTGCTGTGTCAGCCTCTACATCCCCTAGTCGTGGCATAGCCGGCCCCTCTCTCTGTCTGCCCGAGTCCGTGCGAAACGTCTCGAGCGTAGTCCTACCTCTTCTGCTTTCACCTCAGAGACACCCCATACGGGTCATAGTCCTGGGAATCACCGAGACAGCACGGCAGGGAGACACACGTGACCTCCTATCATGACCCACAACAGCAACGGGACGTCGACACAGCAGGAGCAGATGTGAGGTCTACAACGAGAGTGCGATGCGGCCCACCTCAGAGTGGCAGTAGAAACGGTGGTCAGGTATCTACATTATATGAGAAATTACCTTCGCACGCAAGCAGGCTACGATAGCGACGGGCCAATCGCAGTGCCCGCTCCGTGGACCAACGCACACAGCCACATCGCGGGACCCCTGAGAGGTCTGCGTAGGGCGAAGCGTCGTCTTCGCCCTCCCCCCCCACTGCGTGACTGCTGCCCGCACGATCCGGTGAGTGCCATACCGAGTCGAGCGGGCGACCGGCAGACGCGGTCTGTGAGCGAACACGACGGTTCGCTCTACGCGGAAACCAAGGCCTTGACTTGCTGCCACCCTCCCCTAGACTCCATCGCATCCTAGGATGCGTGACGAAAGGACCCGATCTCAGTGACGACGCGACGCGAGAGGGTGCTGCGCGCCCTCAACTACCAAGCAACCGACCGCGTGCCGCTGGACCTCGGCGGCATGCGCTCCACCAGCATCAGCGCCTTCGCCTACCCGGCCCTCATCGAGGCACTGGGGCTGCCGCCGCGCCGCCCACGGATCGAGGACACCGGGCAGATGCTGGCGCTGCCCGACCTGGACGTGCTCGACGCGCTCGACATCGACGTCGTCACGGTGCGGGGCACCGTCACCAACGCCTTCGAGCAGCCCGAGATCTGGCGCGACTACGACTTCGGCGGGCGGCTGCCTGCCAAGGTCCGCTACCCCGAAGCCTTCGCAGCCGAGCCCGACGGGACCATCGTACAGGGCAGCACCCGCATGGTCCTGGGATCTACGGTCTTCGACGAGGCGCACGGTGGGCAACCGCTGGACCTCTCGGCGGAGCTTCCCAAGCCCGACCTCGCGCAGGTACGGGCCCGAGCAGAAGCCCACGAGGTTTCCGACGAGCAGGTGCAGGCCATAGCCGAAACCTGCCGCCGCGCCCGCGAGTCCACCGACCGCGCGATCTTCTTCAACGACGGCGGCCTCGGCGCTCCCATCGGCATCGGTGCCTACGGCGGGCTCGCCATCTTCCCGATGCTCTGCCTGCTGGAGCCGGACTTCGTCGCGGAGCTGCACGAGATCGCAGCCGAGTACGCGGTCCGCAACATTCGCAAACTCCTGCCGGAGATCCGCGACAGCATCGACGTGATCATGCTGGCAGCGGACGACTGGGGAACGCAGGCCAATCTCATTGCCTCGCCCAAGGTCTACCGTGACCTCTTCCTGCCCACCTACCGGCGGGTCAACCGCGAGATCGCCGCGATCGCGCCCGGCGTCAAGCGCTTCCTCCACTCCTGTGGCGCCATCTACGACCTGATCGACCTGGTGATCGACAGCGAGTTCGACATCCTCAACCCCGTCCAATGGTGCGCGGGCAAGGCGACCTACCGGGAATGGAAAGACCGTGCCCGAGGCCGCATCGCACTCTGGGGCGGCGGCGTCAACTCGCAGGTGACCCTGCCGCTGGGCAGTGAGGCGGACGTGGCAGCCGAGGTAGCGCAAGTCGTCGCCTACATGAAACAGGACAGCGGCTTCGTCTTCTGCAACATCCACAATATCCTGGCGGAGATCGCGCCGGAAAAGGTCATCGCCATGTACCGGACGGCGGCGGAGGCTTGACGCTGAGCAACAGCTCGACGCAGAGGCGCGGAGAAGGGAGATGCAGAGAGTCGACAGAATCACAAGGTAGGGTGCGAAGCAGCACCTTCTGTAGGTTCGCCCCGTGTCTCGGCTTCTCTGTGCATCTACCTTAAGGTTGCCCCCACCACATAAAACCGGCCGCCATCGCCAGCGTTCCCGTTCCCAGCCCGGCCGACCTAAGTCCTCCGTCAATCCAACGGAGCACGACATCGGATTGGGCGAGATGGGGCCACGCTGAGCGAAACCCGACTCTAGGAGGCCATACGCTATGACACGTACCATCTTCTGGAACGACAACGAACACCGCGTCCGCTTCTTCTGGCGGCTCGCCGTCTATGCCCTACTGCTGGCTATCCTCACGGCCGTCTTCTCAGTGCTCTTGTCGCCGTCGGTCACCGCCGCCGGCGTCATCGAGTACACCCGCCCGTCGACCTTCCTGAGTACCGGCGGTGCGTCGCTAGTCGCCACCGCCATTGCGACCGCCGTCACGGCGCCGCTGCTCGACCGCCGGCCCATCAAGGACTATGGGCTGCGGTTCAACGGCGCCTGGTGGCGCGATTTCGGCTTCGGCCTCGCCTTGGGCGCGGGGCTGATGAGCGTCATCTTTGTGGTCGAGTGGGCCGCCGGCTGGATCACGATCGCGGGCACGCTGCAATCCGGCGGGACGGGCTCGTTCGCTATGGCCTTCCTCTTCGTCGTCGGTGGCTTCCTTTGCATCGGCATCTACGAGGAGGTGGCCTTTCGCGGCTTCGGCCTGACAAACGTCGCCGAGTGGCTCCACCGTTTCGGCCCGATCTCCGCGCGGAGCGCCGTCGTCGCGGCGACACTGCTCACCGCGCTACTCTTCGGCGCGCTCCACGCGATGAACCCCAACGCCGGCGTGATCAGCACGGTCAACATCGTGATCGCTGGGGCGACCCTCCTGAGCCTGGGCTTGCTCCTGACGGGCGAGTTGGCGATTCCGATCGGGGTCCACATCACCTGGAACCTCTTCCAAGCCGCGATCTTCGGCTTCCCCGTGAGCGGCCTCGACCTCGGCACCACCGTCGTCGCTGTTGAACAAGGCGGCCCCACGTGGCTCACCGGCGGTGCCTTCGGCCCCGAGGCCGGCGTCCTAGGCTTGGTCGCGATGCTCGCCGGCAGCCGTCTGACGGTGCTCTGGGTGCGTTGGACGCGAGGCAAGGTTGCGCTGGCCCACGGGATTGCGGAGCCGCCGCGGGGAGAGAAAATTACATAGGTGCATGGCGACCGGCGAACTAGGGTCCGCCTCAAGCGCTGTCTGAGGTGGAGCCGTGGCGTAGCCTTTGACGGCGACGGTGTCGCGTGAGCCCGCGCCCCGGGTCCCCGTCAAGTGGTCTATCGCGCTGTGCATCTGCCGCCAAGGGATGATTTCCTGCATCCTTGGAGTGACTAGATTTGACACCCGTACCGAGACATCGTATAGTAGAAGGTAGCAAGTTTGTGCCATCCACGCTCCCGGCATCCTGACGATCGGCCGTCTCAGCATCTTGCGCTATCGCTCCCCCAGGGCAGATGCTAGCTTCATCCCGTCACTGGCTCCTGGCCTTGGCTCAAAGCGCTTTCGCCGCCTCCTACGGGCGTGGTATGGCACCGTAGCGATATCCATAAGCGAAGGAGGTCAGCGATGAAAGCCTACGTAACCGGTGCGACCGGATTCATCGGCACACACTTAGTACGGCTGATGGCCACAACGGACCATGAGCTCACCTGCCTTGTCCGGGAGACAAGCGACGTCAGCACACTCGATGAACTGCACATCCCCTACGTGCTCGGCGACGTGACCGACCGCGCGTCGCTGGAGCGGACGATGCCCGGCCACGATGCGGTCATCAATCTGGCCAACGTCTACGACTTCTGGGTGCCCGACAAGCAGATCTACTACGATGTCAACGTCACGGGGACCCGCAACGTGATGCTCGCAGCACTCCAGGCAGGTGTGGCCAAGGTCGTTCACGTCAGCACTTGCTTGATCTATGGCAACCCTGCCGAGTGCCCCTTTGACGAGAACTGCGAGCCCGGTCCCGAACGATTCAGCGCCTATGCCGAGACGAAGTACCTGGGCACCCAGATCGCCTGGCAGCTGTACGAGGAACGCGGGCTCCCGCTGGTCGTCGTCTACCCCGCCGGCGTCATCGGGTCGGAGGACGACAAAGCCACGGGCCGCTACCTCACCGGTCTAGCGAAGGGGCGACTGCCGGCGACCGTCTTCCCCCAATCCCTCCTCACCTTCGTTCACGTCCAGGACGTCGCCCAAGCCATCCTCTGCGCGCTGGAAAAGGAGGGCAACATCGGCGAGAAGTACCTGCTTGGCGGTGGGATCCTCTCGTTCCAACAGATCAACACGATCGTTAGCCAGATCACCGGCACACGGTCGCCTAGGATGCACATGCCCGATGCATTGGTGATGCTCAACGCGCGGCTCCTGACCGCGATCGCCGACATCACCAAACGCCCACCCCTCTGGGATATGTCGGTGGACCAGATACGCACGATGAAGCAGGGATACCAGTTCCACGGCAGCAAGGCCGAAACGGAGCTCGGCATCACCTACACGCCGCTGCGACGGGCCATCGAGGACGTGCTGGTGTCGCACGGGGTTGCGCCCCAGTCCGCAGTCCCGTAGTATTGAGAGCGACGAGACCAACCCACCACTCACATCAGCGTCATCACCAGATCACAGCCATCTGGTCTCTGATCCGGTGCAAGCAACCCAAGATCCCGCTGGTTCAGAGAAGAGACCACGATGTCTGCCGGCGAGAACAAGGCTGCGGCGCTTCGGATGCTCAAGGAGGCGTGGTCGCAGGGAAACCTAGACGTGATCGACGAGCTGGTGGGGGCTGCGGAAAAAGTCATCGCCATGTATGGCGCAGCGCGTGAGACTTAGGGGAAAAGGTAGAAGGGAGAGGGGACAAGGGATAAGGGATAGGGGATAGGGGATAGGGGAGACGTTGTCGCGGATTGGACCACGAGCCGCTCGCAGTACCATTGAGTCAGCGAAGCAGCCCCACCCGCGAACCAGCCGCCTCCCCGTCCCTCTCCCCTATCCCCTTTTCCCTTTTCCGCACCCTTGACAACCATCACAACTGTGTTATGATACTGAGTGTAGGACGAAGTAAGTGTAGGTCTAAACACCAAGACTGCCCAATCTTACAGAGATCGGGGCAGTCTTTTTATGTTGACCGGACTTCGTCCGAGATAGTATCCATTTCAAGGAGAGTTACACAGTGGCAGACACACAGACCGGAACCGTTAAGTGGTTCAATGCTGGCAAAGGCTATGGTTTCATCTCGCAGGACGGCGGCAACGACGTATTCGTTCACTTCAGCGCCATCGTGGATGACGGCTTCGGCGGTTATCGCGAACTGCGAGAAGGCCAGCGCGTTGAGTTCACCGTAGAGCAGTCGGACAAGGGCCCCAAGGCCGCGAACGTCAAGACCCTCTAGTCGCGAACCAACACGTCCACGGCGCCGTTCCGGCGGTAACCGTGAAATCAACCAAGCGAGCCCGGCACTCAAT
>JAFGNI010000679.1 GCA_016927095.1 Anaerolineae bacterium
AGTCATCCGGCGGCTGGACCTGCTGGGTATCCGCACCCTGGGCGAGATGGCGGCCCTGCCGCGGATGGCCGTGATCCGGCAATTTGGCAGCCACGCGGGATTCCTCCACGACCTGGCTGCCGGAGCCGATCCACGTCCCGTGGCCCCCGACGCGCCCCCCCTCGAGCTGCGCCACCGGACCACGTTTCGCCCGCCGACTGAGGACCAGCAGACCTTGCTCGCCGCGGCCCAGCGGATGGCCACGGCGCTTGCGGAGACGCTGAGCCGGCAGGGGTATCAGGCCCAGGGATTGCGAATTGAGATCACGGACGTGGCCGAGGTGCCCCATACAACGGCCACCTCCGTTGAGCCGCCGACCGCCGATCAAGGGCGGCTCGCGCGACGCATGCAGGCCCTGGTCGACCGTATCCGTGTGGAACGCCCAGCAGAGAGCCTGGAGGTGGTTATCTATCCCTTGCGCCCGACATACCTGGGCATAACGCAATTGGCGCTCTTCTCCGCTTCGCACGACCAGCGCTGGCGCAGCCTCCAGGAGGCCCTGCGGCGCCTACGGGCGCGCTTTGGCGAGCTCATCGTGATGGTGGCCTCCCTGATCCACCCACCTGAGCCACGCGCGATTCAGGTGACCCCGAGCAGGGATGGCGCACCGGCGGCTTTCATCTGGGAGGAGCGACCCTACCGGGTCCGCCTGATCTACGAACACTGGCGCGAGCGTCGCTTCTGGTGGGCGCGCCCGATCGAACGCGACTACTACCGGCTGGAGGACAACGGCGGTCACGTACGCCTGATCTATCAGGACCTCCGCACTGCCACCTGGTGGCTGGACCGGCGGAGGTTTGTGTGAGATTCGATAGTGTATGAAACCCACTGGCTATATTGAGCTGCACGCCCACTCCAATCACAGCCTCCTCGACGGGGTGCCGTTCCCGGAGGAGCTCGTGGCCCGCGCCGCCGACTACGAGATGCCCGCACTGGCCCTGACCGACCACGACGGCTTCTATGGCGCTGTCCGCTTCATCCGGGCCGCGGAGGCCGCAGGGATCAAGCCGATCCTGGGTGCTGAGGTCACCCTGACCGATGAGTCCCACCTGACGCTGCTCGCCGAGACCGCCGAGGGCTACGCCAACCTCTCGCAGTTGATCACATTAGCGCACCTGAACCGCCCCAAGGGTACTGCCTACCTCGACCCACACCTGTTTTCGGAACACCACGCGGGCCTGGTCGCCCTCTCCGGCTGCCGCCACGGCGCCGTAAGTCGCGCACTTCTGGCAGGGGACCCCAAGCTCGCGCTGAAGGCGGCCCTGCATATGGCCCGTATCTTCGGGCCGCACCACTTCTACATCGAGCTTCAGCGCCACTACCATCCCGGTGACGCGCACCTGGTTCGCGACCTGCATGCACTCGCTACCCACCTTGGGCTGGGCGTCGTCGCCACAGGGAATGTCCACTATCTGGAGCCCGCCCAGCGGGAGATCCACGACGTCCTCACATGCATCCGCCTGAACACAGCCCTCGACCAGACCGGAGACCGCCTACGACCCAACGACGAATACCGTTTCCATCCGCCCGAGGTGATGGCCCAATGTTTCGCCGACATCCCTGAAGCCATCATTAACACGGTGGATATCGCCGCGCGCTGTGCTTCAGCGACCACATTCCTGGCAGGTGGCCACCAGATCCTGCCGACCTTCAAGACGCCAAATGGTGACAGCCCCGATGCTTACCTCCGGCGCCTGTGCGAGCAGGCGATGCGGGTCCGCTATCTCACGCACCAACCCCGTGCCCTTCTGGACAAGGAGCTCGGGATCATCCGGCAGCTCGACCTGGCGAATTACTTCCTGATCGTCGCCGACATCGTCCACTTCGCGCGGTCCAACGGCATACGCTGCCAGGGGCGGGGCAGTGCAGCCAATTCGCTCGTCGCCTACCTCCTCAACATCTCGCCCATCGACCCCGTCGCCATCGACCTCGTCTTCGAGCGCTTTCTGTCCGTGGAGCGCTCGCGCCCCCCCGACATCGATATCGACTTCGCCGCCGACCGGCGTGAGGAGGTGATCCAGTACGTCTACAATCGCTACGGGCGGGACCATGCAGCGATGGCCTGCACGCTGGTCACATTTCGATCGAAATCGTCCGTGCGGGATACCGCCCGTGCGCTGGGGTTTCCCCCGGCGCTCATCGAGCGGCTCTCGGATCTGTTGAACGTGCACAACGACCAGAGCGTGCGCGAGGCGGAGGGAATGGTGAGCTCCTTTGGCGCCGATCTCAGTGCAGCGCCGTTCCAACACCTCCTGCGGCTGGCCCCGCAGCTGGAGCACATCCCCCGGCACCTGGGCATCCACAACGGCGGCATGATCCTCTCCGGGCCCGCACTCTCCACCCTGATCCCCCTGGAGCCCGCCACCATGGCCGATCGCACGGTGGTGCAGTGGGACAAGGAGGCGCTGGAGGAAGCCGGGATCGTCAAGGTGGACCTGTTGGGACTGCGGATGCTCTCGGCCATCGAGGATGCGGTGACCATCGCGGGGCAACTGACCGGGACACCCCGCGTTCCGACGCCCCGCGTTCCGACGCGCCCTGACCTGGACGCGCTCGAACCAAACGACCCCGAAGTCTACGCCATGCTCCGGCGAGGCGAGACCATCGGCGTCTTCCAGGTGGAGAGTCGCGCTCAGGCCAGCCTGATCCCAAACTTCAAGCCGACGTGCTTCGCCGACCTGACGATCGAGATCTCTCTGATCCGCCCAGGACCGCTCCAGGGGAATATGGTGCGCCCCTACCTGCGGCGCCGCCAGGGGCGGGAACCGGTGCGCTATTTGCACCCACGGCTCAAGCCGGCGCTCGAGGAGACCCTGGGCGTGATCGTCTTCCAGGAACAGGTGCTCAAAGTCGCACAGGATCTGGCGGGCTTCACCCCCGGCGAGGGCGACCAGCTCCGCAGGGCCCTCAGCAGCAAGAAGGGCGAGGAGGCCGTTATGGCCTTCAAGGAGCGTTTCCTCCAGGGCGCGCACGCCTTGGAGGTCCCCGCCCCTATTGCGGAGAAGGTCTTTGCCCAACTCGTGGCGTTCGGCGGCTACTCCTTCCCCAAGAGCCATGCCGCCG
>JAFGNI010000680.1 GCA_016927095.1 Anaerolineae bacterium
CGTTACGCGGCAGCTCAGGAGCAGATCGCCACCCTGCGCGAGCGCAACCGGCTGGCGCGCGAGCTTCACGACACGGTCGCCCACACCTTGAGTGGCCTGGCGGTGCAGCTGGACGCCCTCGCGTCAGTCTGGCAACCCACGGAACCCCGAGCCCAGCGCTTGCTGGCACACGCCCTCAGCAACGCACGCGCCGGCCTGGATGAAACCCGGCGCGCGCTTCAGGACCTGCGAGCAGCACCCCTGGAGGATCTGGGACTAGCTCTGGCTATTCGCTCTCTTGCTGAGGGGGTGGCGCGGCGCGGCGACCTCGACCTGGACCTGGATCTGCCGGAAGACCTGGGCAATCTACCTCAGGATCTCGAACAAGCTTTCTACCGTGTAGCTCAGGAGGCGCTTGCGAACATCGCGCAGCATGCCTCGGCGCGCGCCGTCGCCATCGCGCTCCGCCAGCAGGCACAGACGCTCACGCTCGTGATCAAGGATGATGGCGCTGGCTTCAACCTACGCGACGCACAAGAGCTGGACCGTTTTGGCCTCCACGGCATGCGCGAGCGCGCCACCCTTGTTGGCGGCACCCTCACCATTGCCACACGTCCCGACCAGGGCACCGAAATCCGCCTCTCTGCCAAGGTGACCGAATGAGCGCAACGGAGAAGCTGCCCTTGCAGTCAGGGCCTGATCTAGGTGTCGGGCGTCACTTCTGGGCCCCGTCCGCATCGCCGACTCCCTCGGAGCGCCAACCCAACCGCAAGTCCTGTCCTGAAGCGTGCATCGTGACTGGTGACTGTCGGCTGAAGACTATTAGCTCAGCTGCGCACGAACCGGAGACACCTTGATCCGCCTGCTCATTGTCGACGACCAGTGGATTGTATGCGAGGGACTGGAGGCCATCCTGGATGCCGAGCCCGACATCGACGTTGTGGGCATCGCCAACGACGGCGCCGAGGCCTTGGCGCGCGTCGCCGACCTGCATCCTGACGTGGTCCTGATGGATCTCAAGATGCCCGTGATGAACGGGGTCCAAGCGACCCAGCAGATCGCGCTGAAGCACCCCGAGACCAAGGTGCTGGTCCTGACCACCTATGGCGCCGATGAGTGGGTCTTCGACGCACTGCGCGCCGGCGCCGTCGGCTATCTGCTCAAGGGCACGCCCCGCGCCGCCCTGGTGGCCGCCGTCAAGGGGACCGCCAAGGGCGAGACCTACATTGACCCCAAAGTCGCAGGCAAACTTCTGCCCACCGCGCCACGTCCGGCAGGCGGCGAGGACTCACGCCTGCTCGCCAACCTGAGCGATCGCGAACTGGACGTACTCCGACTGCTGGCCCAAGGTCTCACTAACGCCGACATAGCCGAACGGCTCTATCTCTCCCACGGCACCGTCCGCAACTACGTCAGCGCGATCCTTACCAAACTCAATGTCGAAGACCGCACTCAAGCGGCACTCCTCGCCCTTCGCCACGGCCTTGGTGGCTGACATCGTCTTAGTATCTAGACCGGGCGCTGGCCTCCTCCCTCAAGTAGAGCGCGCACCATCGCGGCGTTCTCCTCCACCATGCCGTCCTCGTCGCCACGGTGCATCCCCACATTCACAACGTCACCGGGCTTAATGCTCTCGAAGGCATACTCGAACGCCATACGCGCCTCGATCCTCCCTGCTCCCATTATCTTGTAGCCGATGCACGGTTTCTGGATCCGCCGGATTGCGTCCACGGCGCGCGCCACGTCGGCTAGGCGGAACTTCTCGCCGCCACCTGTGTGCAGGCTCCCGCAGTTGAAGAAGCAGACCGCGTGAAAATCCGCATAGCCTAGGCCGTACACCCACAGATGCGCCTCGGGGGCGTGACCCGCCACCCCAGCCGGCACACCCTTTGAGCGCGCATACGCGCACCACTGACGGATCGTCTCGCCATCATCGCGCCGGTAGGCATCGTCCACCAACGCCCCGTGGAAGTAGAGGGCCTTGCAGCCGATGTCTACCACCTCGTCAACCGCCGAGGCCATGTCCGCCTTCTCGCGTAGGTTCACCTGCGCGATCCACTGCAGCGAACCGCCACCCTCCAGATACTCCCGCGTGGCCTGGAGCACGTGTGGCGTCTCATTGTTCGTGATCATCGTGTTGATCCCCGCCGCCTCTGCCCGCTCCCACGTCTCCTTGATCCGTGGCACCGTGTAGTAGGCGCGCATCTCCCGGTCCCGGTCCGGGTTCTGATGACTGTAGCCGCCGAACGGATTCGCTCCAATGATCAACCGCGTGACCCTCAGCCCACAGAAGTCAACAACCGGCAGCATCCTTCTTCCTCCTTGAACCCATCCCCAACATCCATCCATCGCCAAATCGGGGCGCCGAAGCACCCACCAGCCCCTACCTCCTGCGATTCACAGGCTCGCAAGGCCGCCTTCCCGCCCGTTCGCTTTCTCGCCTTCTCGGTTTCCCGCTCACTCGCTTCCCCGTCCCACCAGCGGCAGCCACACGGCCTCTGCATCCGCCACCACGATCGCAAACCGCGCCTCTACGGCTGTGTCGTTGCTCACCACCAGGCCGTGGATGTCCTCTACCGACCCATCGTATCGGTATAGGATTGACTCCGGCAGCATCCCCACGCCATAACGGTCCGCCCACGCGACGCCATCCCCTCGCCCCAATGCCCAGCTCTGGGGCACGCCGTACGCACTGGCGAAGAGCTCCATCGCAAGATCGGCGCCGCTGTCCTCGGGCACAGCGCGCACGACCTGCGCCCGGTTGAGCGGGAACCGTAGGTCAAACGCCTTGACCGTTTCTGCCGGCCCCATCACAAAGGGACCGTAGGTCCCTGGCGCGCCGATCACCTCCGTGATCCCGCTGGACCAGCCCAGGTAGGTGTTGCCGCCCCCGTAGCTGGCGCGCACCCGATAGTGCTCCGGCGCTCCAGACCCGTGGCGCCCGTTCACCGCCACGTAGTCGATTGCCGTACCGGGATACGCCGAGACCGCTCGCACGGACCGCGCAGCCGGGTCCTCGAACCATGAAGCCGAGCTCAGCACCAGGTCGAGATCCCCGGCCACCGGACGGATGCCAAAAGCCCGCCAATTCATCGTATCAGGCCAATCGTCGGGATAGACGGATAGATGCGTGCCTAACGGCGTGGGAGGCGGGTCATAGAATCCGGTGTCTGGCGGGATGCGATAGGTACCGCGCCACCAGGCAGCCCCCAGGAACGAAGGGCTATAGGTCCAGGCATCCGCAAGACTGATGGTGAATGTGTAGATCTCGGAAGCGACGGCTGTGAAGTCCACGATTTCGAAGGTGTTGTGCAGTGAGAATGATGACGCCACGAGCTTGTTGCCCTGGCGCGTCACGCGCAGATCGACATCCGGTGGCGGCGCCGTCGACGTCTCTGTTGGGTTGGCCAGCCAGTTGACCACGAAGCGCGCACGCTCGCCACCGTGAACATACTGCGTGAAGGTGATCGGGTAACTTGCTGACGACGTGATCTCGATGCTTGCCCAATGCCCTCTCTCCACCGTCGCCAGCGCCGCCGTAGGCATAATCCCCCCTACACCGTCAACGTCACTCAGGGTCAGGTCTCCCTCGAGGTTCCGGAGCGCCGTGGCCATGATGATGGCCTTGACCGACTCAGGGCGGTCGACGAGGAGCGGCTCGGCCTGGATGATGTCCGCAGCCAGCGCAGCTACCATCGGGGAGGCAAAGCTGGTGCCGCTACCGATGAGGCCGATGGGCCCGGTCAGTGTCGTCGAGACCACCGTGCTCCAGATTGTCGATCCGACGGCAACGACCTCAGGCTTCTCGTGAGTTGGCGAAGGTGTCTCGCCGCCAGGATCTCCCCAGCTGCTACAACGGCTCATTGCGTCGTCATCCCAGGCCAATGAACCTTCGTCACGGTAGTTGCCGACGCTGATCACGTTGTAACCCTTGGCCGGCGAGACGACATAGGTGGTGGAAAAGACACCTGTATAGCAGACCGGGTCACCGAAATTGCCCGCTGCTACAACCACGAAATCACGGTTGTAGCGCATGAAGGAGTCGAGCTGACGGTCAAACGGCCCAAAGGTCGGGTTGTTGATGGTATCCCAGTACCAGCTGTTGTTCAGAACCGTAGCCTGCTGCTGTCCCCACGCCATCGCCTGGAGCATACGGTTGAAATCCCGGTAATCGCCGTTGGCGGCAAACAGGGTCGCGCCCGGCGCTAGCCCCCGGTAGACAGGATGTTGGCTACCGATGATCCCCGTGACGCCTGTAGCGTGCATCTGGTCTGCAGCCAAAGCGTCGTGGTTCGCATCGTAGATGCCCGCGATCGTCAGGTAAGGATTGTCGGGGGCAGCATAAGCGCCCTCGATGATAGCCACAGAGACCCCAGTACCGCTGTAGCCCACGCCGTTCACCAAGTCCGCATTCTGCGTTGGCCCGGCGATATCGAGCGACGGCCCGGCGTGATCCGGCACTATGTAAATTGCGTCGACCTGCGGCCATCGCGCCAGAGCAACGATCTCGTCACGCGCCATGCCAGGGAGCACAACGAGGAGTAGGCCGTCGGCAGCATCCGTCACGCGCCGGTCTCTCTGATCAGCCGGTGCACCCTGGGCATAGCGTGCCGCCACTTGGGGTAGCTCGGCCTGCAATCGTGCGGAAAAAGCCGCGCGAATACCTCCGACCTGTGCGCGAAGCCCTTCATCCCGCGCCATCCCAGGGATCCGCGCCTCCGCCAGTTCTGCCTGCGTATCCGGGATCCGCGGCGGCTGGGCCATCTTGGCAGCGATCTCAGCCGCGGACAGCCGTGGTAGAGGTGTCTTGGGCGCCGCGTCACTGTACACCGGGCTGGGTGCTGAGAGCCCCTGAGGCGCGGCGACGTCGTCGGTCATTGCCCCAGGTGAGACGGCACTGCCCCGAAGCGCCACATCTGCAAGGAGGGACGTGCCTGACGGCTCATCTAGCTCTGCCGCCAGCCACACGGCGACGTCAACCCGCGCATCCGGCCCCATAGCAGCCACCTGTGCAGCCGTCGCCGGCGTCATCGCCCCGTGTTCGGCACGCCAACGGGCGCCCGCCTCTGCACGTGCCGTGGCCAGATCGACCACCGGCGTTTCAGCATCTGCCGGATCGCCCAGGAAACTGACGGTGAGCACCTCGCCCGAGGTTCGGTCGAGCGCTTTCACCGTCAGCACGTGTCGCCCGTCGAGAAGCGTCTCGGTGTCCTGAGCCACCAGAGAGAGGTCCGCATCGTGTCGCGACGTCACTACAGCCAGGCGCTTCAGCAGAGACCTATCCGGATCCTCGGTGCCAAGAGGTATTGCAACGGCGTCACCTGTGAACGCGACCGTCCCCGAGATGAACAGCCCGACCAGCCCGACCACCACACCTCTGACGATCTGCTTTACACCCGGCACGGGCCCTCCTTCCGCACAGCGCACGCTGACCCACCTCCGCTGCTGCCCAGGGCCATTATAGTCGTCCCACTTGAAAAGACCTTTGGGGCCTCTGTTCCCAGACCATCCTGTCTGCGGAACAAGAATCCAAAGGTCTCTTGAAGAGACGGCACCCGCTGTGTGCCTTAGGAGCTCTCGCTGAGGCTCAGTCGCCTCAGGAGATTCGCGTTCACGGCGACGATAACGGTGCTCAGAGACATGAGCAGTGCCCCCACCGCGGGTGAGAGCAAGATCCCGAGCGGCGCCAGGATCCCCGCCGCCAGCGGAAGAGCGATCACGTTGTACCCCGTCGCCCAGATAAGATTCTGGATCATCTTCCGATAGGTCGCCTCGCTCAGCTCGAAGACGCGGACCACGTCCATGGGGTTACTCTTCACCAAGATGATGCCCGCCGACTCGATCGCCACGTCGGTCCCACTGCCGATGGCGATCCCAATGTCGGCCCGGGCCAGCGCAGGCGCGTCGTTGATGCCATCACCCACCATCGCCACGGTCTTGCCCTGCTCCTGCAGTTGCTGTGCCTTCTGGTCCTTGTCTTCGGGCAGAACCTCAGCGAAGACCGTGTCGATGCCCAACTCGGTCGCCACGCTCTGGGCGACCTCCTCGCTGTCCCCGGTCAGCATCGCCACCTCGATGCCCCGCGCCCTCAGCTGCGCCACCGCCTCGCGGCTCTCGTCCCGTATGACATCCGCGAGGGCGAAGACGGCCACGACTTGATCATCAGCGACCAGATAGACCATCGTCTGCCCCTTGTCACCTGCGTCCTCCGCAAAGGGCTGCAGGGACTCAGGCGGCGAAAGCGCCAGCATCTCCAGCAGGTTTGGACCGCCGACGTAGACGGGCGATCCGTCGTGTGACGCCCGGATCCCGCGCCCCTCAATGGCCTCGAAGTCCCTCACCTGCGGGATCTCCAGCCCTTTCGCCTCGGCGCTGCTGCGGATTGCGTGCGCAATGGGGTGCTCGGAGTCGCCCTCGACCGCAGCTGCCAATGCGAGCGCCCGGTCGAGGTTCCAGCCATCGAGCCGGCCAGTGGCGTCTACCCGCGCGATCTCGCTCCCAGCCACACCAAACTCGCCCGCCGTCAGTGTCCCGGTCTTATCGAAGACGACAGCATCGATCGTGCGCGCCTGCTCCAGGGCGAGACGATCCCGGACCAGAATGCCGTTTCCAGCGCCCAGGGAGGTACTGATGGCTACGACCAAGGGGATCGCTAGGCCCAGGGCGTGTGGGCACGCAATGACCAGGACTGTGACGGTGCGTTCCAGGACCACGAGGTCAAGGCCGCGAGCCAGAAACCATCCCAAAGCGGTCAGCATCCCCGTGCCCAGGGCAACGTAGAAGAGCCATCCGGCGGCGCGATCCGCCAACATCTGTGTCTCCGATTTGCTCTGCTGCGCCTCGTCAACCAGCCGCATAATGCCCGCAAGCGCAGTGTCCTCGCCGGTAGCCGTGACCCGCACCCGCAGGCTGCCGCTGCCGTTGATCGTCCCGCCGACCACCTCGTCCCCCGGCCCCTTCTTCACAGGCCTGGACTCACC
>JAFGNI010000681.1 GCA_016927095.1 Anaerolineae bacterium
CGATCGACGCATTGACGCGGCCAACCCACGCACAGCAGACCGCCCGCTGGTGAGCGGACGTGTTGCGCCACGGACGGCGTGGGTTGGCGCATCTGTGGCACTGGCCATCTTGGTAATCGCTGCGTGGCAGCTTGGTCCGCTGCCCCTGAGATTATTGCCCGGGGCGCTGATCTTTCTGGTCGGCTACCCTTACACTAAGCGCTTCACGTGGCTGTCGCACTACATCTTGGGCTTCACTGACGGGTTGGCGCCTGTGGGTGCCTGGGTGGCCGTGCGAGGGTCACTCTTCACCATCGAAGACCTTCCGGCATGGCTCCTTCTCGGCGTGGTCACCCTCTGGATTGGTGGATTTGATCTCATCTATGCCTGTCAAGATGCCGACTTCGACCGTGATCACTGCCTTCAGGCTATCCCAGCACGCTTCGGCACGGCAACTGCACTCAAGCTCTCCTCAGCAAGCCATCTCGGCGCCATCGCGCTACTGCTTGGCCTCGGAGCTGTTGCCACACTCTCCTGGCCTTACGCGGCTGGGGTCGTTGTCGTCGCGGGAATGCTCGTCGTCGAGCACCGCATCGTGAAGCCCGGAGACCTATCGCGCCTCGATGTTGCCTTCTTCCAGATCAACAGCGCCATCAGCCTGACGCTGCTCGCCAGCGTCCTAGTAGCTCTCGCCATCGAGCCGGTGTAGCCCTGCAGGTCAACACAAGGATATACATGACAGACGCCACGACCCGCATCACCCTTATCCGTCATGGACACGTCCACAACCCCAACGACATTGTCTATGGTCGGCTCCCGGGCTTCGGGCTCAGCAACGTAGGCCGGAATCAGGCGGAGGCCGTCGCCAGGCATCTCAGCGGAGCTGAGCTTGCCGCGCTGTACTGCAGTCCCCAGCAACGCGCAGAGGAAACTGCCAAGATCCTGCTGCACTACCATCCGGAACTGGAGATCGTCACAGCGTGCGCGATCGACGAGATCGACAACTACTTCGAGGGCCATCCAACCAGCGACGTGGCCGCCCGTGGTTGGGATCTCTACACCGGCGTGAGCGACGGCTACGAGATGCCGGAGGATGTTGGTAGCCGCGCTGGCAAATTTCTCCTCCGTGCTCGCGAAGCTCACGCTGCTCAGCACGTTGCGGCCGTGACGCACGGTGACGTGATCGCTTTTGGGGTGCTCTGGGCCATGCAGCGCCCACTCCACGTATCGCTGAGGCGGACCCTGGACCGCTTCGGCATCACCGATCGCTATCCTGCCACGGCTTCTCTAACAACGCTGATCTATCGATCGGACGATCCTCAGGAAATACCAGAGATTGTCTACGAGCGCCCCTACGGTGAGGAGCGGACCGTGGCCACTCTCCCGTAGGACAGCACTGACAACGTGCTTCGACCTGGGTCGCGACGTGCTTGCGCCGGAGCCAGGTCCGGGATCAATTGAAGCCGTGACATTGGAGCGAGCAGGGACATGGACGAGCGGAGCGTGCTTTGAGGAAGATAGTCGCAATAGGGCTGGCCATCGCGGCGACTCTCGCTGGCCCCTTGGGATGCCTTGGGCCTGCGGCATCCCGCGCCACACTCCGGATCGCCGTCCTTCCGGTCTTGGACTCATTGCCCTTCTATGTGGCCGAAGCCGAGGAGTTCTACGACGAGGAGGGCATCACTGTCGAGCTCGTGGCGGTCAGTTCCGCGGCTGAGCGCGACCAGCTCCTTCAGGCGGGCCAAGTTGATATGCTGATCACCGATCTCGTGGCCCTGGAACTTGCCAATAGGGAACAGATCCAGATCGTGGCCGTGCGCTATGCCATGGTGCCCACGGACACTTATGCTCAGTTCCGTGTCCTGGCGGCGCCGGGGACGGCTTTCGAGACGGTGAGGGATCTTGCAGGAATCTCCATCGGCGTGTCAGAGGGTACGGTCATAGAGTATGTGACCGACCGGCTATTGACGGCTGAAGGCTTGCCTTCAGACCAGATAGAGACAGTTGCGGTGCCCAGAATCCCCGATCGGATGTCCCTTCTGGGTGCTGGCGAGTTGCCGGCAGCCACACTCCCCGAGCCGCTGGCGACGCTGGCGATGCAACAGGGTGCGCGCGTCATCATCGATGACACGAGCCACCGGGAGTACAGCTGCAGCATCGTCGCCGTACGGCCTGAGCTCCTCGACACGCAGCCCATGACGGTTCGTAGACTGCTCCGTGCCCTCGATCGCGCTATCGCTGCCATCAACGCCGACAAGAAGGCCTGGTCCGGCCTGCTCAGCGAGAAACAGCTGGTGCCGCCCGCTTTGGGAGCAGACTACTCACTGCCTGACTATCCCAACTCGGCCGTTCCGCCAGAAACCCAGGTTGCAGATGCCGCTGCCTGGCTCAGTGACAAGGGACTTCTTGATGAACCACCGGCCTACGCACAGATTGTCAACGCTGATTTCTTGAGATAACACCCTTGGCGAGCGAGATGGTCTCACTACACGAAATTACCTTCGCCTATCAGCATCAGACCGCGATTTTCGAACGGTTCTCGTGGCATGCTGGCCGAGGCGACGTGTGGGCAGTGCTCGGGCCGTCGGGATGTGGAAAGAGCACGCTCCTGCTGCTCTTGGCTGGCCTGCTATCTCCTCAGGAGGGGAGCGTGTCTATCGGCGGCAGCGTGCTCACGCGGCCGAGACCCACCACGGCCCTGGTCCTTCAGGATTACGGCCTCCTGCCTTGGGCAACGTTGCGGGACAATGTCGGGCTAGGTCTCCGGATCCGGCGCTTCTATGGCCCCGACGGCCGTCATGCGCCGCCTGATTCCCAGTTGTCCACATCGACTGCTCATGTCAAGGTGAACCGGTGGCTCCAGCGACTGGGCATCGACGATGTCGCCGATCAGCTTCCCGGGGAGGTATCCGGCGGTCAACGACAGCGCGCAGCCATTGCGCGCGCCTTTGTGCTCCAGCCTGATCTGCTCCTGATGGACGAACCCTTTGCGGCACTGGATGCTCCGACGCGAGAGAGCCTACAGGCGCTGACGCTGAACCTGTGTGTCGAGCGGAATCTCACGGTCGTGCTGGTCACCCACAGCATTGAAGAGGCGGCATTTGTCGGCCAAAGCATCCTGCTGCTGACGGACCCGCCCAATCGCTGCGCGCGCGTCACAACGAACTATCACACCGCCGATGCTGCCTATCGTCAGTCGGCGACCTACCGTGGGGTCTGTGCCACGCTGCGTGAAGGACTGGGGGATAGGCGATCGATACAGCCGGCTGAAGCAACCGTTCCCCGGGAGACTGGCTCCGACGAAGAAGGGAACCTGACGTGCGTCTGACGTCAACGGCTGTCAGTCGTCTCACCGCACTGGCGGTTCTGCTGCTGCTCTGGCAGTTGCTGGCGGCAGCTCTCGGGCGACCGGTCCTGCCCCCGCCCACGCGTGTGATTGTGCAGTTCCTGACAGAACTGCCACGCTCGCTGGGGTGGCACTTCGCCGCTAGTCTGGCACGCGTGGTCGCGAGCATCGGACTGGCCATTGCCACAGCCGCCCCACTGGGCTTGATTCTCGGACAGAGTGCCAGACTTAACCGTATTGTCGAACCTTTCATCTACCTCCTGATGCCGGTTCCCAAGGTGGCACTGGTGCCGGTTGTGCTGCTGTTGCTAGGCGTTGGCGACATCCCGAAGGTCGTGATCATCTCGATGATTCTCTTCTTTCAGATACTGGTCCTCGTGCGTGATGCAGCGGCTGGCCTACGTCGGGAATTGCTGATCAGTGTCCGCAGCTTAGGTGCGGGCAGGCGTGCGCTCTTTCGCTTCGTCTACCTGCCAGCTAGCTTGCCGGCAATACTCACCGCCATCCGGCAGTCGATCGGTACCGCGGTTGCCGTGCTCTATGTGGCCGAGCTCTTCGCCACCCGCTATGGCCTCGGCTACTACATCTACCTGCACGGCAGCACGCTCTTCGACTATCCTCGGATGTACGCGGGCGTGTTGGCGATGAGCCTGCTTGGATTTGGCCTTTACGCCGGTGTGGACGCAGCCCAGCGAAGGCTGCCTGCACACGCTTGGTGATAGGAGGGATACCTTGGCATACGACAGCCTGGCGGCCTTCGTTGCGCGACTGGAGGCTAGCAACCAACTGATCCGCATTAATGCTCCGGTCTCAGCCGAACTGGAGATCACCGAGATCGTCGACCGTGTGAGCAAGGGACCGGAGGTGCAGAACAAAGCACTGCTCTTTGAGCGGGTGACCCGCTATGATATGCCGGTGCTCATCAACATGTTTGGCAGTGCCCAACGGATGGCGTGGGCGCTGGGTGTGGATGAACTTGAGGATCTGCATCGCAACCTCGCCGAGCTTCTCGATATGACGCCACCGACAGGCCTGCGCGACGTTTTAAGTCGCGGCACAGCTCTGGCCCAGGCCCTGCGCCACGCAGGTTTGAAGCCTCGCAAAGTCCCCCACCCTCCGGCACAGGCCATCGTGGAGACAGAGCATCCGACGCTTGACACCATACCCATCCTCACCTGTTGGCCACAGGACGGCGGTCCGTTCGTGACTTTGCCACAGGTCATCACACGGGATCCGGTCAAGGGTACCCGCAATGTGGGCATGTACCGGCTGCAGAAGATCGATGCTCAGACACTCCTGGTGCACTGGCAGCGCCATAAGGGCGGCGCTGAGCACGAGCGCATTGCACAGGAGCAGGCCAAGCCCAGAATACCCGCCGCCATCGTCCTCGGTGGTGACCCGGCTTGCATTTGGGCAGCCTCCGCGCCGCTGCCGCCGGATATCGACGAGTACTGGCTTGCGGGTTGGTTGCGCGGCCGCGCTGTGCCCTTCTGTGACTGCATCACGCAGCCGCTAGAAGTGCCTGCCACTGCCGACATTGTGATCGAGGGCTATGTGGATCCCAACGAGCATCGCCCCGAGGGCCCATTTGGCGACCATACGGGATACTACACGCCCGTGGAGCTCTTCCCGGTTTTCCACGTGACGGCGATCACCCGCCGCATCGATCCGATCTATCCCGCTACCGTTGTAGGCATCCCGCCAATGGAGGACTACTGGATGGGCAAGGCAACCGAGCGTCTCTTCCTCCCGTTAGCCCAGCTCATCGTGCCGGAGATCGTCGATTTCGCCATGCCGGCACCGGGTCTCTTTCATAATCTGGTGCTCGTTAGTATCAAGAAGCGCTACCCGGGTCACGCTCGGAAGGTCATCCACGCGCTATGGGGGCTGGCACTGCTGAGCCTTGCCAAAGCCATCGTCATCGTCGATGAGTGGGTCGACGTGCAGAATCCTACGGAGACAGCCTGGCAAGCTCTGGGCAATGTAGACTGGTCTCGCGACGTCATGGTTGCCGACGGACCTGTTGATCAACTCGACCACGCGGCGCCCTTCCCCGCCTTCGGCGGAAAGATCGGTATTGACGCAACAGCCAAACTTCCAGAGGAAGGGCACGGTCGCGGGTGGCCTGAAGTGGCCCGCATGGATCCCTCCACAAAGGCACGAGTGGACGCTCTGTGGGGCACATTGGGACTCGACTAGGATGACGCGAACCAAACTGCTGATCACCGCCTTCGTCGGTGGGCTCGTCTCCTTGGCATTGGAGTTAACAGCCGGACGGTTGCTGGCGCCGGCCTTCGGCACAACGGAGCTCGTCTGGTCCGCTGTCATCGGCCTCATCCTGCTCTATATGTCCGTCGGATACGCGATAGGCGGGCGGTGGGCCGACCGTTCCGCACGACCAGCCACGCTCTACACGCTGCTGGTTGCCGCTGGCCTTGCCATCGCCATCATCCCCCTGATCTCTCGTCCCCTTCTGTCTGTCGCAGCCAGAGGTATGCAGGCCTTCAGCATCGGGCTACTTCTAGGGCCTTTTGCTGTGATTCTGCTCCTCTTCGCTCTACCTGTCACGTTGCTGGCCTGCGTCTCACCCTTCGCGATCCGCCTCGCCGTTGACGATGTCGCCGACAGCGGCCGAACGGTGGGCTGGTTCACCGCCGTCTCGACCTTGGGTAGCTTCTTGGGCACCTTCCTGCCCAATCTCGTGCTCATTCCCAACCTGGGCACGCGGCGCACCTTCCTGCTCTTGGCCAGCCTGACCCTCATCACAGGGCTCTGGGGACTGTGGCACACGGCGCGGCGCCGCTTCTGGCTCTGCTCCTGGACGCTCGTCGTCCTCATCGCACTTACTCTCCAAGCGCCAGGAACGATCAAACCAGTGGGCGCGATGGCTGGCACAGCCCTAGCTGCAACGGAGCTCCTGTACGAGACGGAGTCAACATACAACTTCATCCAAGTCATTGAAGATCGCACAGGTCGCCGCTATCTCCTTCTCAATGAGGGCCAGGGCATACACTCGGTCTACACGCCACCCGCGGCCTACCAGACAGAGGGGGAGGAGCTCGCACTCCTGACCGGTGGCCCATGGGACTACTATCTGATCGCGCCCTTCTTCAATCCGGCGCCCTACCCACCGGAGGCGTTGGACCGCGTGCTGGTGATCGGCCTTGCGGCCGGCACCACACCGACGCA
>JAFGNI010000127.1 GCA_016927095.1 Anaerolineae bacterium
GCAGGATACGTACCTGCCCTGTCCGAACAGGATGATCACAGCATAGCATGGTGCGGATGCCTACGAATCGCCTCACCGGTTGATTAATCGGCGGATGGGTGGACGATTCTGAGGTAGTGCGATTGGGGCATTGAGATATCAGCCAGGTGGATGATTCCGGCCTCCGCCGGATAGGTGATCCGGAATTCACCCGGATGGGCTATCGGATATCGGGCTGGTGCTGGTTGTACGCGAGCCGTCGTTCGGTTAGAATAGTTCTGAAGGGAGATGGCTGGGTCCGGCTGTGTCAATCCCTGTTTGACTCTGCCTAACTTGAGGGTAAGAATGACTACGGGGTTACTCAGACGTATCCGGGGTGGGCCCGCGCACGGGGCCGAGGATTTGTGGTGCCAGAGGATGAGGTCCGGTTATGACCCTGGATTGTGAGATATGCAGTGCCTTAGGGTATCAGCGCCTTCGTCTCTTGGAGAGGCGGGGTGACTTGAGGAGTGATGGCACGATGATGGTGAACAAGCCGATTCGTGTAGTGGTCGCCGATGACCATGAGATGATGCGGGGCGGATTGGGTGTGTTTCTCCAGGCGTACGCTGACCTAGAACTTGTCGGCGAGGCACTCAATGGCGATGAGGTGGTGGAACTCTGTTTGCGTCTCAAGCCGGATGTGCTGCTTATCGAACTCGGGTTGCGACAGCCGGACTCCCTTGAGGTGATCCATGCCGTGCTGCAATGCACTCAGGGCATCAAGGTGATTGCCTTAGCCAGCATAGGTGAAGAGCCGTTGGGCGAGGCCGCCCTGGCAGCAGGCGCCTTCTGCTGGGTTCTGAAAGATGTTCCGATTGATATGTTGGCCGCGGCTATTCGTGAAGCTTATGTGTGCACCTAATGGTGGGATGAGGACGGCGCCGCGCGGGACCCACTCTGACCGTAAACTGCGGTCAGTGGACAGGGGAGCTGCTCTGTCCTCAGTTGGGCATTGTGTCTGCAGCCTCGGTTGTTGATGTGCGCGCCGGTGATTGGAGATCCTTCACCGGCCGATGCTCCCTACTAGACCAGCAAGCACCGGGCGCCGCCTCGACCTTGGCGTCACGATGCGGCTGAGTTGCCCTCTGAGCACCCCGGCTAGCCGGAGAGCTTGGGCTTTTTACCTGCTCTGATGAGGTTTCCCCCTACAGATCGGTCTGTGGTAGCGCTAGGGCGGAGCCGGATGACACTGATGGCTATGCGCGACCGAAGGTTAGAATGGAACGGCTAGAGCGGCTGTTTTCCGCAGCCGTGCTCATCTTCTTGCTGGGGGCGCCGGCCCAGCATCCTGCTGCAAGCGCGCAGACCGCTTCACCCTATGCAGACGACAGCTCGAAGCTCACGAGGGCCCTCGATGCGCGACTTGGGTCACTCCTGCCGGATGAACGTATCGCCATCATCGTTGCCCTCCAGCCGCAGCCGCGTTTGCGGGTACCTGCAGCGACCCTGCCCACGGATCGAGCCAGCATAGTGGTCTCCCAGCTCAAAGCAGCGACCCTACGCTCACAGCGCGATATCCGCGATTGGCTGCGGTCTGCCGACATCGCACCTGGCGTGGCCGAGGTGCAGTCGCTGTGGATCGCCAACGCTCTGGCGCTGGAGGCGACGCCCAAGGTCATTGGTGCGTTAGCGGCACGGTCTGAGGTAGGCCGGATTGCCCTTGATGAGGTCACCATTGTGCCTGTGGGGGTTCCGGGGGCTACAGCCAGCGATTCGGCACCAGCAGCGAACCTCTCGATGATCGGCGTGCCGGCGTTGTGGGATCTGGGAATTACGGGGCAGGGCGTGGTCGTGGCCACAGTGGACACGGGGGTTGACGAGACGCACCCGGAACTGCTGAGCCGCTGGCGGGGTGGGGTCAACAGCTGGTTCGACCCCTACGATGAGCATCCTGTCAACCCGACGGATCTGCAGGGACACGGTACTTGGGTCACGGGCATCATGGTGGCCGGCGACGACAGCGGTACGGCGCTGGGCGTTGCGCCCGGTGCGCAGTGGATCGGTGCCAAGATCTTTGACGACCGCGGCTCGGCGACTCGGAGTGCGATCCATGAGACTTTCCAGTGGCTGCTGAATCCCGATGGTGATCCTGAGACCGCCGATGTGCCCGATGTGGTGGTCAACGCCTGGTCATTTGCCAACACCGCCTGTGACCTAGAGTTTCAGCCTGATCTGCTGGCGCTGCGAGCGGCAGGCATACTGCCGGTGTTCGCCGGGGGCAACTATGGCCCCAACCCGAGCACTGACGTCAGCCCCGCGAATAACCCTGCCGCCTTTGCCGTCGGCGCGACCGATAACCACGATATCATCTACATTGACAGCAGCCGTGGCCCGTCGGCATGTGGGGAAGCGAGCACGATCTATCCGGAGATCGTCGCGCCGGGCGTGGCCATCACGACGACGGAGCGGTACGGCTTGTACACCACGCAGACCGGCACCTCGCTGTCGGCGCCCCACGTAGTGGGCGCGTTAGCGCTGTTGCTCAGCGCCTATCCCGGTCTCTCTGCCGAGACGCAGTCCTTCCTGCTATTGTCCACGGCGACTGACCTCGGTACGGGGGGGGCGGACAACACCTTCGGCTACGGGCGTCTGGACGTGCGTGCAGCTTACGAAGCGTACGAGCCGCCACCGGTCTTCAGGCTCTACCTCCCCCTCTACACGATGCCCAAGTCCCGCTATCAGATCTATCTGCCCGTGGTTAGCCAGGCCCCCTAGAGTCCGGCGCTGATTTGACACTTGGGTAAGGTGGGGTATCCTTGTTCTCGATCGGTGTGAAATCGATTTCACACAGTGATATGGCCAAGGGGCTTTCTGTTTGCCGTCACACAAACTGGAGTTGGAGGTCGCATGGACAAGTGGGATACGATTGAAGCCGGACCGTTCGAGCCGACGTGGCACTCGCTGCGGCAGTATGTCTGCCCGGATTGGTTCCGGGACGCCAAGTTCGGGATCTGGTCGCATTGGGGACCGCAGTCGGTGCCGATGTATGGCGACTGGTACGCGCGCAACATGTACCGCGAGGGCACCGACCAATACCTGCATCACTGGCGTGTCTATGGCCATCCATCGGAGCACGGGTGGAAGGATATGGTGAAGCTGTGGAAGGCAGAGCGGTTCGACCCTGAAACGCTGATGGATCGCTATGTCGCCGCCGGGGCCAAGTACTTCGTGGCGCAGGCAGTGCACCACGACAACTTCGACAACTGGGACTCC
>JAFGNI010000682.1 GCA_016927095.1 Anaerolineae bacterium
GCCTACGCTCGAGACCGCGGGCTTCATCTGGTGGCCCCCAACCCTACGACCGCCGCCGTCACGGGTGACCAGGCACGGGCACAAACCATACCGACGGTAGCGCGTGCTTCGGACATCGTCGGGGACGCAACGGCTGCGACGCAGACCGAAACACTGAAGGTCGTGCCGACAGCCTGCCTCGCTCTCACCGAGGCATCACGGATAGTCATGATCGAGGACCCCCAACCGGCGACGACGCCGGCTCCAGCTTGCCCCGGCATCGAGACCTTTACCGCAGAGACTGTGGCCGCGCCTGCCGGCACCGGCGTCACCCTAACCTGGCAGACGCGGGGAGACCCTCGCGTCACGATCTGTCCCGTCATCGAGGATCGGGTCGTCGGGTGCCGGTGCCTTTGGAACCTGCCCCCGTCGGGCACGAGCGTCCTATCACCCAACGACATCATCGCGCGCTACAGCGGATTTGTGCTGCAGTTGGATGGCCCTGAGGGCTGTCCGGCGGGGGACTGCGTTACGGAGACGACAGACCTCGCAGTCGCGTGCCCGCCGTCGGCGCCCCCCTGGTTCTTCGAGCCGGAGCCTGCGATGTGCCCTGATACACCGGCGGTCGCCACGGCGGCAGCGCAGCAGCCCTTCGAGGGCGGTACGATGATCTGGACTGAGGCACAGGATAGATACACCATCCTCTACGACACCTTCGTGCCGCCCTCTGGCACCGAGCCCATCAGTGCCTCGCTGAAGAGCCTGCAGATCCTACAGGGGCCTCTGGACCTCCTGCCGGGAGCTTCGCCCGACAACCGCCTGGGGGAGCCGCCACCGGAGGGCATGGCACAGCCTGAGAGCGGATTCGGGCTGGTCTGGCGGGGCGAGGTCGCCGGCAGCGAGCACGTCCGCGCCCATCTGGGGTGGGCGCGCGCGCCGGAGCAGGGCTTCACAGCCCACATCCAGTGCGAGGTCGCCTGTGGCGCCCATCAGGCCTGCTATCTACGTGACACCCAAGGCAACGTGTTGCGCATCTCGTATCTGATGCATGTGGGCCACATCTGGGACGTCGTGTCCCCAGGTCATGCGGCCCCATAGAGGAGAAGAAACGATGAAGGGCAAATGGACGTGGTTTGAAGTCACCTGTCTGGTGATCTTAGCACTGAGCCTTGCCGGGTGCTTACGTCGATCTGCCGGCGCGGCGCCGCCCGCAGGCCCAACTGTGGTCCCTGTGGCGGACGAAGCTGTAGATCCAGCACTAAGTGGGCGACTGGAAGGACCGCGCACTGTCGAAGACGGCGCCTCGATCCCCCTGACCTTCACCCTCACCAACAACACAGCTCAGACACTGTACCTGCTCACCTGGTTCACCCCACTCGAAGGCATCGCCAACGAGATCTTCATCGTGCGACACGAGGGTACCCCGTTGGCTTACGAGGGAATCCTCGTAATGCGGAGCGACCCGTCGCCGGAAGCCTACGTAGAGCTGGCGGGCGGCGCCACAACCTCCGTGACCGTGGATCTCGCCGAGGCTTACGACTTCTCACAGCCGGGCGACTACAGCATCGCCTTCCTCTCGCCGCGCATGTCCGACGTCGCCACCGGCAAAGAGGCGATGGCGACGACGATGGACGAACTGGGCAAAGTCGAGATCCCCTGCGACCCAATCACCGTGACCGTGTCGCCGTCCGCCGCCGGCGAGGTCGCAGCGCCGCCGGCGACACCCGATCCGAGCGCGCCGCCGACGGTAATCTTGGAAGCCGTTGTGGGGTGGTCCTCGCCAAGCGCGCGTATCATCACGCTGGAAACCCCGGTGGACGGGATCAGTACCATCGCCCTTCTCGAAGACACCGTGGTATGGTCTTCGGAGGGGGAGAAGGTCACGCTGAACGACCTGCAGCCCGGTACGCGCATCAAGGCGATCGGACAGCAAGGCAATTCAGACGCGCTGCTGGCGGCAGAGGTGCGCGTGCTTGACATCGTCGCGACCCCCGCAGCGCCACCGAGGCCGACACCCTCGAGATGATTGACGGCAGCAGCAACCTCATCGACATCGCCAACACCTTTGGCTTAACGGGTAACGGCAATGAAGGGGTGGGCCGCGCTGAGGAGATGATCGGTAATGCGTTGAGCCGAAACAGCAATCTGGAGATAGAGAGCACCGAGGTGGGCCGGGAGGCCATCGACGCGCGAACTGGCCTGGAGGAAACTTGATCAGCCGCAGCTAGGCTTTACAGGAGTTCCTGATAGAATACGCCAGTATGAAGCGCAAGCTCAGCTTCATCTTATCCACAGTTCTGCTGTGGTTATCCACAGGGCTGCCGCTCCAGGCCGAGACACCCCCGCACCTGGGCTACGGCATGATGCTGGCCTATCCCCCCGGCAGCCTCGATGAGGTCACCGCCGCGGGCTTTGACTGGTTCAAGTACTTCGCCTACTGGAACGACGTCGACGGCAACCGCGACCGGAGCTACGACTGGCGCTCGGTCGACGCGCGTCTGGACGAGGCCTGCGAGCACGGGGTCAACCTCCTGCTGCGGGTTGAGCGGGATGACGTGGACTGGACGCCCATCCAGGACCACGAGATGGCGGGGTGGGAGGCCTTCTTCGCGGACCTGGCAGCCCATATCGCCGTAGAGCAGGCGAAATGCGCCTCCCCCTACCGGGTCGCCCTCGAGGTGTGGAACGAGCCCAATCTCGACTTCCAGTGGGGCTATCAGGACGTCGATCCGGCGCGCTACACGGAGATGGTAAAGCGTGCCTATCGCGGCGCCAAGGCCGGCGCCCCTCAGAGCCTGGTGGTCGTGGGCAGCTTGGCCCCGACCGGTGGCCTCAGCGAGGGGCGGGCGATGAATGACGTCAGCTTCTTGGAAGCGATGTATGCCGCCGGCCTCAAGGGCCACTTCGACGCCATCAGCGTCCACAACTACGGCTTCGGTGGAGAACCTGAGGATAAGGACCACGGCGGGGGCATCCTCAACTTTCGCCGCGCGGAGGACATCCATGCCGTGATGGTCGCCCACGGCGACGGGGACCTGCCGGTCTGGGGCACCGAGTTCGGTTGGCTCCTCGCCTCGTCCGAATGCAATAGCTACTGGGAGCAGATCGGCTTCGCGTGGCAGCAGGTGACGGCACAACAGCAGGCCGACTACCTCACCCGTGCCTTTGCCTACGCGGACGCGAACTGGCCCTGGATGGAGGTGATGGTCGTCTCCAACCTGGACTTCAGCAGGATGCCCTGGTACCAGACGTGTGAGCCGCTGCGGTGGTTCTCGATCCTGGAGGAAGATGGCGCACCTCGGCCCGCCTATACAGCGCTGACCGAGATGCCTAAGCGTCCACGGTCCTGGGGCAGCTGGGGCATGGCCCTAGCGCCCACTGCGATCACTTGGATGCAGACCATCTCCGACACCCAGGTTATCTCCCGGACGGTGAGCGTACTCAACACAGGGGAGCGTCCCTTCCAGTGGACCGCGACGACGGCGAGCTCGCCCTTCACCTTGACCGTGGCCCCAATCTCGGGGGATGCCGGCGCTACCTTCACGGTCACGGCGGATCCGCGCGGCCTGATCGCAGGGACCTACGCGATGACGGTCACTATCACGGCATCGGAGTCCGAGGTGCCCGAGAGCCCGATCCAACTGCCGGTGCGCATTTGTGTCGCGGCGAAGATCTACAGTGTCTACCTGCCGACGGTACAGCGGCACTGATGGAGTTTGACGAATCACCCCACTAATGCAGAGCCACCGCGGTCGCGAGCCCGCCGAAGGTTAGCGGACTATATTCCCAAACGCCATAAGCGCCGTCTAGGCCGGTCGGGCCGTGCGGGCGCAAGGACTTGGGAAGCTTGAAACGGCCTAGCTAGAGATGGCGGGATCGACAGAGGCGTCGACCCCGACGGATCAGGAGAGCTTGAGAGCCCGAAGAAGGGCTTCGTACTCCTCGCGGCATCCGGCACAGAGCTGCA
>JAFGNI010000683.1 GCA_016927095.1 Anaerolineae bacterium
CGCGCGGCGCTGGCTCGCCATCGATCCTCTCCACGAGCCGGCCCACCGCCACCTGATGGTCCTCTACGCCAAGGCCAACCGGCGCGCGGCAGCCCTCCGGCAGTACGAGATCCTCTGCCGCACGCTCCAGGAGGAGCTGGGCGCCCCGCCGTCGGCGCGGACTCAGGAGGTCTACGAGGGGCTGCTGCGTGGCGAGATCCCGCTGGCACCGACGACCACGGAAGCGATCCTGGAGCGCGAGTTGCGCCAGGTGGGCCCCTGTCCCTACCGTGGCCTCTCCGCCTTCCGCGAGGAGGACGCCCCCTTCTTCTTCGGGCGTGAGGCCTTTGTCGAGCGGCTGACTGAGGCAGTGACCACACAGCCCTTTGTGGCTCTGGTCGTGGGCGCATCGGGGTCGGGGAAGTCATCCGTCGTCCACGCAGGCTTGTTGCCGCGCCTGCGATCGCAAGGTTGCTGGTGCATCTGCGCGCTGCGCCCGGGTCGCGAGCCCTTCTACGCCCTCGCCGGTGCTCTGCTGCCCCACCTGGCGCCGGAGCTGGGCGAGATCCGGCAGCTCGCTGAGACCCGGCAGTTGGCCGATCTCCTGCGCGAGGGGACGGTGCCACTGGCGGATGCAGTCCGGCGCATTCGAGCGCGGCAGACACTACCCGCGCGGCTCCTCCTGCTGGTCGACCAGTTCGAGGAGCTCTTCACGCTCTGTCCGGACCCTGAGATCCGGCGCAGGTTCATCGACACGCTGCTGGACATCGTGGCAGCCTCGGAGGCTACCGGCCGCGCCCCGGGTCCACTGACATTGCTGGTCACCTTGCGCGCCGACTTCATGGGCCAGGCCCTCGGCCACCGGCGCCTCGCCGATGTTCTGTCCGCGGCATCCGAGATGCTGGGACCGATGACGCGCGAGGAGCTCCGCGAAGCAATTGAGAAGCCGGCAGCGTCACAGGGCGCCGCTTTCGAAGCCGGTCTGGTCGACAGGTTGCTGGACGACGTAGGCGAGGAACCCGGCAATCTGCCGCTGCTCGAGTTCGCCCTCACGCTGCTCTGGGAACGCCTCGACTTCGGCTGGATTACCCACGCTGCCTATGAGCAGATCGGTCGCGTGGCGGGGGCCTTGGCCCAGTACGCCCAGGAGGTCTTCAATGCACTGCCCGACCAGGATCAGCTTCTCTGCCACCGGATCTTCACACAGTTGGTCCAGCCCGGCGAGGGCACGGAGGACACACGCCGCGTGGCGACCCGGGCGGACGTTGGAGAGAATGCTTGGCCCCTCGTGCAACACCTCGCGGACCGGCGCCTGGTGGTCACGAACGCCAACACGTTGACCGGTGAGCAGACGGTGGAGGTCGTGCACGAAGCCTTGATCCGGAGCTGGGACCAACTGCAAGCGTGGATGGCGAAGGACAGAGCCTTCAGGATGTGGCAGGAGCGACTGCGGGTGGCTCTGCGCACGTGGGAGACCACAGATCACGACGAAGGTGCCCTGCTCCGCGGCGTGCCGCTGGCGGAGGCTGAGGAGTGGTTGGCGGCGCGCGCTGAGGAGCTGACCACGTCCGAGCGATCGTTCATCCAGGCCGGCATTACCTTGCGGGAACGTCGGGCTGCAGAGCGCGAAGCCCAGCGGCAGCGTGAGCTCCACCAGGCCGCCATCGGCCTTGCAGCCGAGGCGCGTAACCAAATGCGCGGGCCGAACCAGGATGTCGCCCCCCTTCTGGCTCTAGAGGCTGTAGAGCACTACCCCTACACATGGCAGGCCGAGCTGGCGCTAGCCGAGGTGGCGCTCAACTCGCATCTCGTCTGGCAAGCTGCACACAGCGCGCGTCTGATGTGGCCTCCCTCAGTGTCCCCTGACTTCACGAGAGTGCTTGCGGCATCAATGGATGGCTTGTTCTACGTACGGGACCTCAAGAGCGGCGAAAGACTGCTGGAAGTGAGGGCCTACGAAGGCGGCGAAGCGGTTTCCCATCGTGCGTGCTGGGCGCCCGGAGGCGACCAAATCGCTACCGGCACCGGATCATCCCAAGCACCAGTGCGCGTGTGGAACGCGCAGACAGGTGAGCGGCTTGCGGAACTCGCGACCTGCGGTTCCTGCGGTTACGGCGCAGAGTGGTCGCCAGATGGGAAGCGGATTGCCATAGGCAGTCGCCGCAGAGAGTGCCGTGCGGGGGTCTGGGACGCCTCTACGGGGGAGATGCTCTATCCACTCGAAAGGGAGGAGCGACAACCAAGGTTAGTGTGGTTCTCGCCCGACGGCGCGTGGATCTCCACATCGCAGGGCGAGATCTGGGATTCGGCGACTGGGGAATTCGTGCACACGCTCGAGGGGTACGAAGCCCGCGATGCCGGTGACCACCCGTGGGGTGGTCACCGGAGGTTTAGCTGGTCTCCCGTCGGCGCACGCGTCGGTGTAGTTGTTGGGGGCACTGTCACGGTATGGGATGCTGAGACCGGCTCGGAGGCCCTGAGGCTCTCCATAGGCAACCAGAGCGCTGGCAATCTCTGGTGGTCGCACGATGGACGTCACCTACTCACTACATGCGGCAATAGGGACAAATCACCGGCAATCGTGTGGGATGCTGAGACCGGCGCAGAGCTCCGCGAGCTCCCACACTATGAGGTGGTACATGACTGGACGCAGCCCTGGTCGCCGACCGACGACCGTCTTGTGATTCCTGACTCGCAGGGACACATCACTGTGTGGAACACCGGTTCATGGCGGAAGCTACTCGACCTTGCCGCCCATAGCGGATGGGCTCGCGCCACCTGGCTACCTGACGGAAGGGGTCTGATCACCGGGGGCGATGACGGACAAGTGAAAATGTGGCGCCTCGACAGTACCCAGCTCACTGTGGGCGGAGATCGCGTGGGCTCGGCGTGGCTCACGGCGGGTTTCCGCACACCGATCTGGTCTCCCGATGGTACGGAGATCGGACGTGCTTACGGCGATGGTGTCAGGGTGTGGTCCGTCTCAACAGGAGTTGAGCAGTTGCGTCTGCAGAAAGCGGATGAAACGCCTACAGAGTGGGGTGTGTGGCAGACAACGTGGTCGCCTGATGGGAAACTCATCCTGACCGGAACCTTCAGTGGTGACCTGGATCTATGGAGCGCGAAGACCGGCGAGCACCTTAGGTCGCTTCAGGGCCACAAGAGAGCTGTAACCGGCGCGGGCTGGGCCCCCGACGGACGGCGCGCCTTGACCTGCGGCGGCGATGCCGTTGTCTGGGACACAGCTAACGGTGAAGCGCTAGCGACATTTGCCGAGCAGAACTACTATGCCGGCTCGTGGTCCCCGGATGGCGTACACATTGTCCTCGTGGACCACTTCAGTGGCGGCGGACCTGTGAGAGTATGGGACTCGAGGACAGGAAAGGCCGTGCTGACCCTCCTCCCGGAGGAGTTCGACGCCGGCACGGGCGCGGCGGCTTGGTCACCAGACGGCAACAGAATCGTGACCGTGAGTGATGATAGCTCCGGAAGAATCTGGGATGCGCAGACGGGTCGACTGATTGCTCGATTTGGGTGTGAGGCGACCGTGAATCTTGTCGTCTGGTCACCCTCAGGTCGGCGATTCCTGACAGGGGGATACACTGGGATCTACGTCTGGGACGCGTCAACGCTGAGTAGAGTTGCGTTCTACCCGCGCGGAAGCGAACAGGTGCACGCCAGTTGGTCGCCGGATGGCAGGTCCATCGCCGTAGGATACCGGAGTGGTGACCTCAGGATCTATCCTGCCTGGCAGTCATTGAAGGAACTAATGATATATGCCAGAGCTCGCTGCATTCGGCGCGACTTCACTCCCGAGGAACGGGTCCGGTTCGAGCTTCCGGATTCAGTACAACCGGAGCACGACCCGTGACCACCTTCGCGCTCTACCTGTTGGGCCCACCGCGGCTCGAGGCCGATGGCATCAGTGTGCACATCGGACGCCGCAAGGCGATGGCGCTGCTGGCTTACCTCGCCGTCACCGGACGGATCTACACCCGCGAGGCGCTCGCCTCCCTGCTCTGGCCCGAGTGGGATCCCTCCGGCGCCCTCGCCGAACTCCGCCGCCAGCTCTCCCTCCTCCGCCGCTGCCTCGGTGACGCCGGCCTGGAGGCAGACGGCGAGATGGTCGAGCTCAGCCCCGAGCTGGATCTCTGGGTCGATGTCGGCGTCTTCCGCGCCCAGCTCGCCGCGTGTACGGCCTGCGGGCACGCCCCCACGGTAGCCTGTCCGGACTGCGCGCCCCTGCTGGAGCGCGCCGCAGCCCTCTACACCGACGGCTTCATGGCCGGTTTCACCCTCGAGGACAGTGCCGCCTTCGACGAGTGGCAGTTCTTCGAAGCCGAGGCCCTCAAGGACGAGGCAGCCTCGGCCCTGGTGCGGTTGGCCACCTACGCCGCCTCCCAGGGGGGCTTTGAGCGGGCCATCGCCTACGCGCGGCGCTGGCTCGCCATCGATCCTCTCCACGAGC
>JAFGNI010000128.1 GCA_016927095.1 Anaerolineae bacterium
GCAGACCCAGGCATTGGCTCGGTCGATCTCTTCCTCGATCTGGTCCAACAGCTCAAGGGCGCGGATAGTATCGGTGTTCATCAGGGCAACACGTTGCTGGTTGAGAAGATCGTCATCCGTCCAGGGTGGCGCTCGCTCCTGATCTGGTCAGAAGCGAATGGGCTATCAGGGGGCAGGGCATCGCAGTCGCGGCGGTCCACCCCTTGCGCGGTCTGCTGGTCCTGTCGGCGTGTTATAGTCGCATTCGAGACGACCGCGTGGCGCGGTCTTTCGCGATCAGGATCTGATCGACTCGTAGGTCCACGGTTGCACATCGCAGATCGAACGGCTTGGTGCCGAACCCCGGTGCGGGGTCTGGCGCCGGGCCGTTCGATCTGTGTGTTTTTGGGGTCTGCAATTCCCGAGTTCGTTCTGTGTCGATACGATCTCGGTCTGAAAGCCGGCCTCCGGTACAGCGGTAGGGGCGATGACCGTATTCGGCAGTACCGGGAGCCTGGCCATTGACGAAGTGCAGTTCCTTATGCAAAGCACGGACCGGCTGGAGGTCCTTGTGGACTTCGTGGTGCCAGTGCATTACACGTTCACGCCGTACGGAGCGCTTGAGGCGTCTGCACCGAGGCAAGCATCCGGCGGTGCGACACTTCGGCTGCCGCTGCCGGCTTTGCAGCCAAGTTGTGGAGGACGGTACTGACGGCGGCGAACGCCGCGTTCACTGCTTGATCATGATCACATTGACGCCTCCGACCATCCTGCCTCCGACGAAGGCCGTGACGGCAAACTCAGCTTCCGCTCCTCGTCCGACGTCGGCGGGGTCGGGATCGACGATCAGACACGCTTCGGCAAGATCCCCGGGCTGCAGAATCTGCGGTTCAGGGTGTCGGATCCAGGTCGCCCACAGTCGCTGCTCCTTCTCCTTGCCGGGTGCCACCAGTTGGCGCACCTCGAGGTGTACCGGCGCTGGCTCCCGGGTCAGATTGCAGACCTGAAAGCAGACTGTCGCGGGCGAGTTGGTGTGCCCAACGTGCAGGTTCTCTTGCCCTTCGTTGTTGGTCCGTGTCGTGTCCTCAAGGTGCTCAATGCCCACCTTGATGCACAGATGGCCTGTGGTCGGCGGGGTATAGACGTTCTCCGCCAGAACCTCGCCGGGCGGGTTGGCGGGAACGTCCACCATCGTCACCGCCTGGGGGTGGAACAGCTCCCACAGACCGTCGATGCCATAGTTGCGCCAGCGGAAGGTCACCGAGGCCTGTTGCGCCGGGAACCCCGCGTTGTTTCGCACCTTCACCTTCACCGTGTACGCTTGGTTGACCTTCAGATTGTTCGAGGCTACCGGGTTGCCCGCCTGGTCGTAGAGCTGGATGTCGGGGCTGTTCCACGTGGGGTTGCTGCCAGGGTGCACGGTCCATGTCGACGAGTCCCACTGGCTATAGGTCCACAGATCAACGGGGTTCTGGTCGCGCAGCTGGAAGACCCGGACGGCGAAGCGATGCGTCGTCCGGCCTTCTGCCCAGACGTTGACGAGCCCGTGTGCATAGCCCTGCGGCGCGGTGATAACGTCCGGCGCGCCGCCCTGGCCGAAATTGCCGGCAGCGCTTGCGTCAACCGTCGTCGCCAACTGGGTGCCGAAGTGGATGTCCACCTTCTCATTGGCCCCAAACCCAACGCCGCCTAGATTAATCGCCTGCCCCTCGGGACCGTCCGGCGGACTGAAGGGATCGAGCGCTGCGCCGCCGGCGTTCACCGTGATCGTCCCCATGTAGGGGCGGTAGTCTAGCGCGGTCACGGTGACGTCGATGTCGCCGCTGCCAACGCTATGGAACTCGAAGTAGGCCAGGCCATCGACGCCGGTCTGCGCCACCTGGAGGATGGCGTCATCGCGGGTGAGGGCGACGGTCGCATTGAGCAGATCGTCGCCGGTGGCGTCGTCGGTGACGTGCACGACGAACGCTTGTAGACCCGTGGCGCCGATCCCCGCCGGATGTGCTACGTCAAGCTTGAGAGGTCCGCCGGTCCAGATGGGCATCTCTGGATCGCCGAACAGGTGGCCCATCTGGAACTCAGTCTCTCGATGGTCGCTGGGGCCATAGGCCGTTGCCATATACATCTTGCCGTAGTTGAGGATCTGGCCCATCCGCAGCAGGCGGGGCGGCTCCGCCACCGGCACAGCCGGGTGCCCGGTCCAGGGCGGCCCCGGTACGTAGTCGGGCCAGATGGCCTTGAACATGCCTAGCTCGAGGAAGCTGTTCCAGTAGACGTAGGAGACGCGGGTCTGGGCGATCACGGCGACGGCGCCGGCGCGCGCGCGCCTCAGCAGTGTCTCGGCGAAGCAGTCTGCCGCGAGCCCCCCGCGCGCGTTGTTGTCGATCTCGTTATCGAACCAACCGGTTTGGCAGGTGACCGAGAAAACCACCGGGGTCAGATCGTTCTGGTTCAGCGCGGCGATGTCAGCGGCGTCGAAGCCAGGATGGTCCCAGGCGTCCGGAGCGCCGTGCGCCAAATAGCTCACCAGGAAGCGCCCGTTGTTGAAGGCGGCCCGGATGTCCCCCGCGTCGCCATCCCAGCCATAGGCGGGAGATTGGAGATCATTGGGGTCCATCTGGGTACCATCCTGGAAGTGCGTCGGGCTGGGGCTGTTGGGTCCGGCGGGCGGGAAGCCGCTGTTGGTCGCGTATATGCGCTCCACGTTGTAGTTCTGGCCGAGCAGATAGTCTCGGATATCCTCTACCGTCGCGATCCAGGGGAAGGACTCCCGTCCAGTGGGGATTATCTTGGTTCCGTAGGTGTCCTGGCACAGCGAGATCAGCGAGGCGTCGGTGTAGTAGGCGTCGTGGGCCGGTGTCGCCGGGGGATTCTGCTCGTAGGCCAGGATCTTGTTCACCACGTCGGCGAGTTGCTGACCGGTGTCGACGGACAGCCGTCCGATGAAGATGTCGGGGAAGTAGTTGGTGCCATCCACCATCGCGTAGTGCAGGTCGGTGTTCAGTGGCGGCTGCTGTGGAATGTCTGGGTTCAGCTCGTCAGGATGGTCACGACCGCCGTGTGCGACAAGTTGGTCCGAGTCACCCACCAGGAGCACGTACGAGGGAGCAGGATTCCAATGGTCATAGGCATCCTGGATGTAGGCGCGGATGGCGGCGGCGGTGTTACCGCCCTGGATGGTGCCCACCTTGACGACCCGGGTGCGATATCCCTTTCTCCGTTTCCACCGGGCCAGCTTGACGATCGGGTCGTTCGCCTGGCTCTTGTCGTAGTAGGCGTCGGCGGTGATGATCAGGTAATCGCAGCCATTCTTCTCGTCCCCACTGGAGCCGCCGCCGGCAGCCAGCGCGCCGAAGCGCTCCGGGGGTTTGTAGTTGAGTACCGTGGCCTTGAGCAGATCCTCGAAGACGGGCGACAGGAGCCGGTGATCGATGCCCCGGAGCTGGGCGGGGCGATCATAGGCCAGTCGCACCTCGACCATCCTGTGCGCCGTGATCTGCCGGGTCACGGGGTTCACCTGTAGCGGGTTCACCTTGAATAGCAGCACTCGGTGCCCGCGGATCACGCCGATATCCTCGTCGTCGACGACCGCCAGCAACGGTGGATAGTCGCCGTCCGTCAGATAGGTCGTGGGGTCAATGGCGAACGGCTTGGGCCGAGCAGGACCGGCGATGGGCGAGGGTTGGGCGGGGTAGACGTTGTAGCCCTCCAGCACCAGGCTCTCGGTCTTGATGATGTCCGGTGTGAAGCTCGGACCGAATGGGACCTCGATCGCCTCACCGGCTACGGGCAGCTCGGGCTTGCCAATGTCGGTGCTCGCGGCGCGCCCGGGAACCGTCACGTGCTGGTAGAGCATGCCGTCGACGCTCTCCTCATACACGAACACGCCGGGGATCTCGATGCGCACCGTCGTCCCCATGGTGGTCTCGTCCTTCATGTACACGCGGGGTGGCGAGCCAGGCCGCGCATCACGCACGAACGGGATCCAGCCCACAGCCGGCGGCTCCCCGGCAACGGTCTCTACGGTGTTGGTCAGGTCCTCGCGCGGGCCGAGGTCGGAGCGGTGCGCCTGGTTGCGGATGAGACCGGCGCGGCCGATGACCGCCGTGAACTCCACGAAGCCGCGCTGCCAGGGCGCCACATCCGTCACCCTCCACGTGATAGTGTGGGTAGCGCGGTCGTAGCGGCCGCCGCTACCCGGGCGGATCCGAGTGAGACCTTTGTCTAGTGAATCTGTGATGACAAGGTCAGTGGCGAGCTTGGTGGGATTGTCGTAGTAGATACGATACCCAATCGTGTCGCCAACGGTACGGGTGTCTCGGGTAAGCTCGCCGAGAGGCGAGAGTATCACCTTCTTGAACATGGAGGAACTCCTCTCATTGGTATGCTCTGGGGCGGCGGTCGCCCGCTCAAGGCATCAGGGCTATCGCCACGCAGTGCACTAGGTGCAGCTCGAAGGACCGCTACACCCATTGTCCGCGCAGGCCGCCGGCGGGGGGCGTGAGGGGTTGGAGCTCGGCTTTGGGTCACAGTGCCACCCGTGGTGCAGCCAAATCTCCTCAGCGGCAATGAAGGCGGTGAATGAGGAGCCTATAGCTATTATATAATGGAAACTCGTCGTTGGACGTCGAACTCCGGCGTCTTCTCACTTCTCGCCGGGGCTGGCCCGTTCGGCATGGTGGTCTGACGATGTCGGAAGGTCGATCGCGGCGAGGACCGCTATGACGCAAGACCTGGTCTGTACGCGGTTCTCGTGAGACTTGATCGTCTGAATCGCGGCCAGTAGGTCCTGCTTGATCTCGTCATCCTCAGTGCCGTGTTTGATGACGCTAGCCGGCTTCGCGTTGGCTGCGCAGTA
>JAFGNI010000129.1 GCA_016927095.1 Anaerolineae bacterium
CTGCGACACAAGGTAGCTGTCATTCAAGGATTCACCCGCGAGGTCTATCCGGATCTCGCGTTTAGCTAGTTTTGTTAGGATCAGTAGATCCGAAGACGCAGCTTCACGATCCGCGTGGGCCGGTGCGCCCACACTGATGGTCTCTGAGTATCAGACCACCGCTATGACATCCAACAAAGGTATGATCACCTTCATCATCGTCTGGGCAGGTCAACTCGTCTCTACACTGGGCTCGGCCCTGACTAACTTCGCCCTAGGCGTCTGGGTCTACGAGACCACGGGCTCGGCAACTCAGTTCTCCCTCACGCTGTTGGCGTCAGCCATCGCCTATGTCGCCCTCTCGCCGCTGGCAGGCGTCGTGTCCGATCGCTGGGACCGCCGCCTGGTGATGCTGCTCAGCGACACCGGTGCCGGCTTCAGCTCCGCCTTCATCTTTGCGATGCTGCTTATGGGCCGGCTGCAGGTCTGGCACATCTATCTGGCGAGCTTCCTCAACTCGGCCTTCAGCGCCTTCCAATGGCCGGCCTACTCGGCAGCGACATCCTTGCTCGTGCCCAAGAAACACCTGGGACGTGCCGGTGGCATGACGCAGATCGGCCAGGCCATTAGCCAGCTGGTGGCGCCGGCGATTGCCGGCGCGCTCTTCGTCACAGCCGGTCTGACCACGGTGCTGATGATCGACGTTGCCACCTACCTCGTTGCGCTGGGCACACTGCTGGTCGTTCGCTTCCCCAAGCCCGAGGCCACCGAGGAAGGCCGGGCGGCGCGAGGGCCGTGGTGGCGAGAAGCGGCGTTCGGCTGGACCTACATCCGCGCTCGCGCCGGCCTCTTCGGTCTGTTGATCGTCTTTGCCATCGTGAACTTCTTCGTCAACATCACCTTTGCGCTCTACACGCCCCTGATCCTGGGTATGACCACGCCGGACGTGTTAGGCTATCTGAACGGCGTCGGTGGCCTAGGGATGCTGGTGGGGACGCTGCTGATGAGCACCTGGGGTGGACCCCAGCGGCGCATCTGGGGCATCTACGTGGCGGAGACCGTTCTCGGCGTGACGACCCTGCTCTTCGGGCTGCGTCTGTCGATCCCCATGATGGCAGTCAACAACTTCTTCTTCATGGTGGCCATGCCCATCTCCAGCGGGTGTAGCCAGGCGATCTGGCAGACCAAGGTTGCACCGGATATCCAAGGTCGTGTCTTCGCGACGCGCCGCATGCTGGCCTACTCCGTGATCCCGCTGGCCTACGCGATGGCCGGTCCTCTGGCGGAGAGGATCTTCGAACCGGGGATGGCTGAAGGCGGAGCCATGGTCCCGCTCTTCGGGCGACTCATCGGCACCGGACCCGGACACGGCATCGCCCTGATCTTCTTCATTGGAGGCGCCATCTATTCTTTGATCGTCCTGACCATCGTGCTCCACCCACGAATTCGTCGGGTCGAGCTGGAACTGCCAGACGCTATCGCACAGATAGGGAGAGATCCAGATGCCTGAGTACCCCGATGTCGTCGTCTACATCGAGCGGCTGCGGGCCTACGTCCAGGGGCAGCGCCTGGAGCAGATCCGTATTGCACATCCTTTCCTGCTGCGGACCGCCGTGCCGCCGGTCTCGGCCCTGGAGAGTCGCACCGTCACGGGTTTCGAGCGCATCGGCAAGCGCATCGTCTTCGTCTTTGGGGACGGTCTGTCCGGTGCGGGTGCCGCCGGAGGTACCCCATCAGACGACAGCACACTCTACCTCGTCGTCCACCTGATGGTCAGCGGTCGGCTCTGGTGGCGCAAGAAGGGCATCAGCATCCAGGCCAAGCGCAACCTCGCCGCGCTGGATTTCGAGACCGGGTCGCTGCTGATGACGGAAGCTTCCACCAAGAAGCGCGCTTCCCTCCACGTCGTCCAGGGACGAGAAGCGCTGGCGGAGTTCCATCGAGGGGGCTTGGAGGTGATGGATGCGACGTTGGCGGCGTTCAAGGCCGCCCTGACCGAGGAGAACCACACGCTGAAGCGGGCGCTCCGCGATCCGACTATTCTGAGCGGCATCGGCAACGCCTATTCCGACGAGATCCTCCACCGCGCGAGGCTCTCCCCCTTCCTCCTCACCGGCAACCTCAACGACGACCAGGTCGCCCGGCTCTACGTCGCGACACAGGAGATCCTGACGGAGTGGACGGCGCGGCTGCGCACAGAGGTCGGTGACGGCTTCCCGGAGAAGGTGACCGCCTTCCACGAGGCGATGGCGGTCCACGGCAGATACGGGCAGCCCTGCCCCGTCTGCGGCACCCCGGTGCAACGCATCCGCTACGCCGACAACGAGACCAACTACTGCCCCACCTGCCAGACCGAGGGCCGGCTCCTGGCGGATCGGGCCCTCTCAAGACTGCTCAAGTCAGACTGGCCCCGCACCGTGGAGGAACTGGAAAACCGGAGACGTCGAAGCTAGTCCATCCCTTCCACAACGCTCGGGCCACGGTATCAAGAAGGGCCCCCGCACCGCCGCATCGCAGAAGATGTTCTTGGCCCGCCGCCTGTGAGCGCCAAAGAGCTCACCGTGGTCGAAGGTGCAGACCAAAACACTGTGATCACAGCTCGGTTGAAGCTGCTGAACGGCTACTTGCGCGACTCAGGGGCTCTTAGCGAGACCTCACCCAGCTCCCGTCTTCGGCAAGCCCAAGTGCATTCGCTTTCATGTCAGCGTCGCCCAAGCGAGCCAACACCACTCGCTGATTCGCCGATTCGCCGATTCTGTCATTCGAGCAGCCGCCGTACCTCCGCCAGCTCCTCCGCCGAGAACAGCCTCTCACCCACGGCAGCGTTCATCGCAGCCTGAGCCGGGGACTTGGCGCCGGGGATCGCGACCGGATGCGCAGGATGCGAGATCACATACCGGATGGCGGCGTTCACCATCGCCTCGCCGGGCGCGAATCTCGACTTCAGCGCCGCCACCTTCGCGATCTCAGCCTCGTACTGCGTGCGACCGGCTTCCCCCTTGTTCCAGGAGGCACGCACATCGTCGGTGAAGACCGAGTCGAGATCGTACTTGCCCGAGAGCAAGCCGCGGCGCAGGGGGCCACGGACCATCACGGCAATCCCGTGCTCCTGACAGTAGGGTAGAAACTCATCCTCGGGCGCGCGGTTGAGCATCGAATAGTCGACCTGGACGACGCTGCAGGTGCCGTTGGCGTTGAAGCGCTTGAGCACCGCCAGGCTGTCGGTGGAGATACCATAGGCGCGGATGCGACCGCGCTGCTTGAGCATCTC
>JAFGNI010000684.1 GCA_016927095.1 Anaerolineae bacterium
AGATCACTTCGTCTTCCTATCGCGCCAACAGGTCCTCGACGCGGGTTTGCTGGGACCGGGGCCTGTCTATGACGAGGTGCCGTTCAGGTTGGGGGATATCATCGGCATTGCGACCGGCGACGGCGCCTTCGCACGTACCGCCGAGGACGCCAAGCGACTAGTCGGTCGTCACGGCGGCCTGACGCCGGATGAGATGCTTGTGCCGCTTCTGGCGGTACGGCTTGATGCGTGAGAGACGGGGCATAGGGGGCTTGATGACTGACGTGCGGTTGCTGTTGATAGGATTGGGGAATCTGGGGCGGCGCTTCTGCGAGATCGTAGCTGAGCGCGAGCCATTGCTGGCGGAGCGCTACGGGCTGCGTTTTCTATTGGTGGGCGCGGCGGACAGCCGGGGCGCAGCGTGCGATCCGGCGGGGCTTGATATGACCGCGGTTGCGCGCATTAAGCATGCTGGGGGCACGATCGGGGATTACCCTGGTTTAGGGCGCAGGCGCTGGGAGGCGCTCGGTCTAGTGGAGGCGTGTGAGGCGGACGTGCTGCTCGAGGCCTCCCCGGTCAATCTCGACCAGGGGGCCGAGCCCGCGCTTTCGTGCGTGCGGATGGCGATGCAGAAGGGCATGCACGTGGTGACGCCGAACAAGGGACCGCTAGTTGTGGCATTCCAGGCTCTGCACGATCTGGCGCGACACCGGGGCGTGAGCCTGCGGTACGATGGGACCGTTGCCGGCGGTGCCCCGGCGCTGAACGTGGGTTGTCGTGACCTTCGAGGGGCTCGCGTGCGCCTGATCGAGGGTGTGCCGAACCTGACCACGGGGTTCGTCATGGATCTGCTCGCCGACGGGGTGTCCTGGGAACAGGCGACGACGATGGCGCGGGATGCCGGGGTCCTGGAGGGCGATGGCGCTTGGGATCTGGAGGGATGGGATGCTGCCGCGAAGCTCGTGATCTTGGCCAACGCCGTAATGGGCATCGATGCGCATATTGCGGATGTCTCCCGGGCCGGGGTGGCGTCGGTGCCTATAGCGGAGCTGAAGGCAGCGCGGGCACGCGGGGATCGCTACCGTCAACTGGTACGCGCGGAGATGCGACCCGATGGGGGATGGACACTTAGCGCCCTGCCGACGCTGATGCAACCAGAGCATCCACTGGGCCACCTTGCGAGCAAGCAGATGGGCGTGGTCTACACTTCGGACATCTATGGCGAGATCACGCTGATTATCACTGAGCGTGAGCCGATTCCGTCGGCGGCGACGATGCTCCGCGATCTGCTCGACATATACGTTGACGATCGCGCGACACTGGTAGTCTGACCAATGGACCATCGCCCACGGCTCTATAGCATCTCTGTGATTGCCCTGATCGCAGGTTTGGTTCTGCTGGTCCAGCTCATGGCCATCAACGGGTGCCTGGTGAGGGGGGCCCAGACCGCCACAACGGCGACACCCACGCGCACGCCGCAACGTCCCGCAACCGAGGTTCCGACGGAGGCGCCGACCGAGACGCCCGCTCCGACCGCGGTACCGCCCACACCCACAGTGACAGCAGTGCCGCCGACGTCGACCCCGAGACCCACGTCCACGCCGGTGGCTACGGAGACGCCGACGGCTGAGCCCACTGACGAACCGTCGCCTATCAGCGGGTCGGACGTCGTGAGCACGACCGTGTCTGAGGCCGCAAGCGCTGCTGCGTTGCCGCCTGTCGTTTCGCCCGTCGTCGATCCGGCTTCACCCTTCTTCAATTCTGTCTGGGTAGGGCTCTACGGCACCCCGGGCGGGCGTGGACTGGGCATTCTGGGGACCGCACCGGCGACAGAGACCGTGGCGATGGCGGTGATCCAGGCACAGGCTTACAAGGACCTGATACCCGACATCCGCGTCATACCCTTCTTCCATATGGTGGTGACGGTTGCCGACCCTTTTCCGGGTCCTGATGGGGACTATGTTCACCGGGTGTCCACCGAGCGAATCCAGCTCTGGATCGACGTGGCGCGAGCCAACGGACTGGTGTGTGTGCTCGATATTCAGCCAGGCTACAGCCCTTTGGAGTCCGAGTTAGCCTTCGTCGATCCGTTCTTACGGCAGCACGGCGTGCACTTGGCGCTCGATCCTGAGTTCATGATGCTCGACGGTGTCTCAGTGCCAGGGCAGCGCATTGGTACCATGACCGGCGCCCACGTCAACCAGGCGCAAGCATGGCTGGACGTCGTTGCAGCCGAGACGGGCGAGCGCAAGGTACTCGTCATCCACCAGTTCGATGACCGGATGTTCAGCGCTAAGGAAGACATCACCGACTATCCAGCAGTGGCACTGGTGTGGGATTCGGATGGATTTGGCGGACCAGGCGCGAAGATCGCGGACTACCGGCAGTACGCCGGCGAGCCCGGTTTCGAGCATGGTGGCTTCAAGCTTTTCTACGACTACGATGTGCCGCTCATGTCGCCGGCGCAGGTGCTGGAGTTGGTGCCGCTGCCAGCCTTCGTGGTCTATCAGTGATTGGGGACTGGTGACGGGCGATCGGGGCGGTCCGGTGGGATCTCTCCGCCCTGATCACCAATCACCAGCTTCTTGTCACTCCAACTTCAGCTCCTCGCCCAGCAGATAGTGGCTGAACCAGGCAAGGTTCTGATGCATGACCGCATGGTTCTCGCGGGGGCGTGTGATCGGATGGCCCATGCCGGGGAAGATGAAGAGCTCGACTGGAACGTTCATTTCCTTGAGCCCGCGGTAGAGCTCCATCGCATTGGAGAGCGGAACGCGCCGGTCTTCGGCGCCGTGCTGGATGAGCATGGGGGTCTTGGCGTTGGTGAGATTACTGATGGGCGCAGCCCGGGTATAGCGCTCGCGGTCGCGGAAGGGTGAAGCCGACAGGTAGTCCAGGGTGAAGTCGGGCACATCGTTGCTCACGTAGTAGGTATACCAGTCGGAGATGCCTGCGCCCACAGAGACGGCACGAAAGGCGCTGGAGTGCAGCCCGGCAAAGGCTGATATGTAGCCGCCTTGCGACCACCCCATACACCCGACGCGCTCGGGGTCGACCCAACCAAGCGCCACGAGGTAGTCGATGCCGGACTCGATGTCCCATAGGTCGCCGACGCCCAGATTATTGACGTTGAGCTCCTGGAAGGCCTGCCCGCGTCCGATCGAGCCACGATAGTTGGGCTTGAGCACCAGCATGCCCTTGTTCACAAACTGCACCGCCGGGTAATAGCGGGCATCTTCGCCCGTGAGCAGAAGGGCCTCCGAGAACCAAGCTGGGCCCCCGTGGATGATGAGGACCAGCGGATAGCGACGGGACGGGTCGAAGTCCGACGGCTTGCGCAGCACGCCCTGGATGATCGTTCCATCGCGACTGGGCCACTCGATCGTCTCGACGGTACCCAAGTCCCATCCCTCAAAGGCTGTACCGAATCTCGTCACGCACCCGATTTGCCAAGACTCCGGCGTAGGATCGGCGAAGTAGATCTCCTCGGGCCGCACTTCGTCGGTGCCAATGAAGGCCATGCGCCCGGAATCCGACACGTGCACGCGGGCGCTGGGAGATAGTCCTTGCAGGTCGACGAGTACGGGCGCAGCGTCCTGGCGCGCCGTGTCAAGGGCAGCGGAGTCCAGATGCGCCAAGCGTATGGCCGTCCCGTCTGCGTGAGTGAAGAAGATTCCGCTGTGAGCCCACTGGCAGGCGAGAATGCTGCGGTCGAGCGGTGCGGTTATGTTGCGCATGGCCGCGACAAATGCGTCTGTATCCTGGGCAGCAACTGCTGCGTCGGCGTCAATCACCCAGAGGTCCGCGCGCGTGTAGAGCTTGTCGTCGCGCCCCTGGTGCTCCACGAGAAGGGCCCGGCCATCCGGGGAAACCGCGATGATGGCGGCGCGACGCGGCAGAGCCAGAGGCGTGATCTGGCCGAGGTAGGTGGTGTCTTCCTTTTTCCCTTTGGCGTCGGCCTCTGCGGGCGCTGCCTCGACGTGGTCATTGGGCGAGGACGCGTTCGCGCCGGCGGGCGAGGAATCCCCTGCTGCCTGCGGCGTTAGCGCCTTTGTCCCGGCCGATGGCGCTTCCTTGCCCTTTTCCGACTCCTCTGCTGCCCGGCGCAAGTGCTCGGCGAGGGCAGCCTGCGCGTCCAGCTTGATGCAGAAGCTCGAGGTCTCGCGGTGGTAGACCAGGTCATCGCGCTTGCGACAATACAAGTAGATGGCATCCTGCGTGGGCGAGGGCACCACAAGGCGGATGCACAGCGGCTCGTCCAGCAGCTTGCTGAGCTCGACAACCGGCTCGGGGAGCGGTTTTTCCTTGTCAGCTGTCGGCTGGCGCTGGCGTTTCTCATACGCACGGAGCTCGTCCAGCCCCACATAGTAGAGTGCTGAGGTGCTCGGCTCCTGCTCAAAGTGTCGATAGTACCCGAACTGCTGCTCGCGGCTCTCAGCCTTTTCGCGCCGCGCACTGTCGGCGCGATAGAGAATTCCGTTGGCAAAAGGTGCGAACCAGTCGACGCCGTCGTCGTGGTTTGTCACCTGCCACGCCTCTCCGATGAGATTCTCATAGACATACACCTGCCCCGTGTCCCAAGGGCTAGGGCTATCCCAGAGCACGGCGAGCGTGCGATTGCCGATCCAGGCCATCTGTATGACGATGCCGTTGCGGGTTAGGGGAGTCGTCGTGCCAGCGGTGATATCGTGGATATAGCACAGCCGCTCGTAGGCATTCTCCTGCCAATCGGTCGACTGAACCGTGAACGCTAGGAGCGCCCCGTCGGGCGACAACCTAACCGCGAAGGGCTCATCGAGCATAAGTAGATCCTGCAACGAGGGAAAGGTGGGGACTTTGGCCAAGTCCAGGGTCGCTTCACCATCGGATGTCACTGGATTGCCTCCTTGAGCACGGAGAGAAAGGGGATCTCCGCTCCAGGTGAGCGGATTCGTATTATAGCACGTGCGGCCCGCCGCTGGATGGCGGAAA
>JAFGNI010000130.1 GCA_016927095.1 Anaerolineae bacterium
ATCGAGGTCCACGACCTCATCGCCCGCGACCTACCCGACCTAGCCGTCGAGCGCGCGCTGCTCCACATCCTCGCCAACGCCAGGTCCTCAGAGGAGGTCTTCATCATCAACGGACGCGAGCCCGGCACTCTCACGGCAGCGCTCAACGGCGACAGCCCCGGCACGCGGATATACAAGGGATAAGGGAAAAGGGATAGGGGCAGAGGCGAGCGCCCTAGCGGCTTAGCGACGGCTCGGCCTGAAACCGTATCCCTTATCCCTTGTCCCCTATCCCTTCCCTTCACAAAGCCTGCTGTAGTATCTCCGCCAGCTCCGCATCCGTGAGCCGAACCGGATTCCCCTTCATGCTGCTGGAGCGCTGGGCCTTCTCAATGATCGTAGGGAAGTCCTCTGCCTGCACACCGTAGGTGGCAAGGCCCGGAACCCGCAAGACATCGCAGAGCGCCTGCAGCCAGTCGATACCGTCATCGGCGTTAGCAGTCGGGTGGCCCGTGACGATACGACCGATCTCGTCATAGCGGCGTAATGCGGGGTTACTGCGGTCGCGGGTCTGGAGCGCGTGGATGTTGGCCGCCGTCACAAAGGGCAGCAGACGCCCGCAGATGACGCCGTGGGGCGCGTCGTACATACCGCCCAGCACGCCCGCGAAGCCGTGGACCGCACCTAGCTTGGCATTGGCCAGCGCCAGGCCGCCGAAAAGGCTGGCAAGCGCCACGTCCAGGCGGGCCTCAGCATCTGAGCCGTCCTCGTAGGCACGCTGCAGCGACCGCGACGCGCGCGCCAGCCCCTCGCGGCAGACCGTGTCCGTAAGGGGATTCGCGAGCCAGGAGACATAGGGCTCGAGAACCTGCGTCAGGGCGTCGAGCCCCGTGCTGGCGGTGACCTCCGGCGGCATCGTGTGCGTCAGCTCTGGGTCGACGAGGGCGATGTGTGGGAGGATCAACGGGCTGCGCAAGCTCACCTTGACGCGGTGCGCTGGCGACGCCAGCACCGCGTTCGCAGTCACCTCCGCCCCGGTGCCCGCGGTCGTCGGCACCGCGATGCAGAGCGCGGAACGCTTCGTGATCGCCTGACCACGCCCAATCACCTCCAGGTAGTCCAACGGCACCCCACCGTTGGTCAACAGCGCCGCGATGGCCTTCGCTGCGTCGATCACGCTGCCCCCGCCGCAGGCGATCACCGCATCACAGCCCGCCTCCCGCGCGCGCAACACCCCCTCGCGGACCAGATCCGTCGTCGGTTCGTGTGGGATCGGGAAGATCACATCAGGGATGTCCGCGGCTTCTAGGCTTTCAGACACAGGATCTGCGCGCGCTACCGACCGCCCCGTGACGACCAGCGCGTGCGCACTCCCGGCGGCGAGTGCCCCGATCTCGTGCACCGTCCCCGAGCCGAAAATGATGCGGTTCGCCGTCGCAAACTCAAAGCGCATCCGTTCTGCCATACCTGCCCCTCCCTCTAGAGGCAATCCCAGTGCCTCGTCCCCAAATCATCGTAACCAGTGCTCTGATTATAGTCGTCCCTGTAGCTTCCCCTAGCTTTGCCTCGCACCAGGACGGCGATTTCTAGTATAATTGATATACTGTATCCGCCCCATCTTGGGGACGTTATGCCTATAGCAGCTTGGAAATATCTGGTTGCGTTGACGAGCCAGTCAGAGCAGCATCAGCGCTAATAGCGTCATCCGCGGCACACCCGAGTGCCGCCACAGTCACAACCTTTGGCTTACACCTCAGAGAATATCGTGAGCAGATAGAGAGGAGAACCTATGCCCCCCCTACGTAAGTCCCTGCGCCTCTGGACCGTCCTGTTTCTCGCACTCGCACTGGGCTGCAGTTGCAGTGCCAACGCCACGAGTGAGGAGACGGAGTCTCTCGAACTCGTCACTGTTGAGCGCGGCTCGCTAGCCACAAGCATCACGGCAACGGGCAGCGTCTACCCCAAAGACAAGGTCACCCTGTCCTTTGAGATTGGGGGCCGGATTGCAGAGGTCCACGTCGCTTTCGGCGATGCGGTGACAGCAGGCCAGATCCTGGCTGAGCTCGACACGACCGACCTCGAGCTCCAGGTGCGCAGCGCTGAAGCCGGTCTCGCAGCAGCCCAAGCCCAGTTGGCACAGCTCCAGGAGGGGCCGGTGGCGGAGGAGATTGCTGCGGCGGAAGGACAGCTCGAGGCTGCCCAAGCCGCGCTCTCGCAGGCCATCGCCCAGCGCGACCAGTTGACGTCGGGCGCTACAGAGGCTGACATCGCGGCTGCCGAATCCCAGGTCGCCGCGGCTATGGCTGAACAGAAGGCGGCGCTGCACCTTCACAACAAGACCATGGAATGCCAGACCATCGAGCTGCCCGACGGCACGGAGAAGCGCATATGTCCGACGCTGGGTGATCCGGAGGAAGAGGCCCGCTACAGACTCAACGCGGCCAACGAAGCGTTGGCTGCGGCGGAGGCGCAGTTGGCCGCGGTCACCGCCGGCATCGACGCGCGCACCCGCAATGTCAACGCCGCGGTATGGGCGGCGGTCGCACAACGTGACGTGACGCAGGCGCAGCTCGACTTGCTCAAGGTCAGCGCAAGCGAGGCTCAGATCGCGGCTGCCGAAGCGAATGTCGCACAGGCCGAGATCGCGTTGGACACAGCCCAGGTGGCGCTGGAGCGCGCCTATCTGCGTGCCCCCATGGATGGCGTCGTCTCCGAAGCGAACGTGCGGCCCGGTGAGTTCGTCAGCCAGCAGGTGTCGGCCTTCGTCATCGTGGATGACCAGCACTTTGAGGTCAAAGGCGATATCGACGAGGCTGACATCGGCTTCCTGACGGTCGGTACCCCCGTGCGCCTGACCTTGGATGCGTTGCCGGGTCATGACCTGACCGGCGAGGTCACGGTCATCGCCCCCTCCGCCACCTTCGACGTCGGCTTGGTCTCTTACGAGGTGACCGTCGAGATCGACGAGACAGATCTCGTGCTACGCGACGGCATGACCGCGAACATGGAGATCATCCGCGAGGAGCGGACCGACGTCGTCCTCGTGCCAAACATCGCCGTGTGGATCGATTCCGACACCGGACGGCAGTTCGTGGAGCGGCAGTCTGGCGAGACCATTGAGATCGCCTATATCGAACAGGGCATCAGCAACGATCAATTCAGCGAGGTGATCAGTGGGGTCGAGGCCGGAGACCGTTTGGTCCTGCGGTCCTCCTCAATCCGCGACCGCTTCCGCGAGGTCATGACGGCGTCGATGACCGGCGGCGAGTGAGGCGGAGACTGCTATGCATCTGATCAACAACCTCCGTATCGCCCTCGGGGCGCTCTTTGCCAACAAGATGCGCTCGGGCCTGACGATGTTGGGCATCATCATCGGGATCAGCGCCGTGATCACCTTGGTCTCAGTGGGTCAGGGTGTGCAGACGATGGTTGCCGAGCAGATGGCGGGCATTGGCTCTGACCTAATCTTCGTGATGCCCGGGGAGCTGGAGGAGAGCAACGCCAGTATGAAGAGCAACTTCCTCCGGAGCGCCAACATCTCCAACCTGACCCTCTCCGATGCTCTGGCCCTCTCGCTGCCCACCAACGCCCCGGGACTTCTGGGCGTCGCACCGGAGTTCGTCGGTTCGGGGACGGTGGTGCAAGGCAGTCGCAACACCCAGACGACGATCAGCGGCGTCACTCCCAACTACCAACAGGTGCGCCGCTTTGAGCCGATCCTGGGCCGCTTCATCACCGAGAGCGACCTGCAGAACGAGGCCCGCGTGGCGGTGCTCGGTCAGACCGTCGTCGAGGACCTCTTCCCCGTCGGTACCAACCCCATCGGTGCCACCATCAGGGTCAACCGGATCTCATTCAAAGTCGTCGGCGTCATGGAGAAGAAAGGCGGCTCCGCCTTCAGCGACGAAGATGATGTCGTCTTCATCCCGTTGACGACAGCACAGACGCGACTCTTTGGCGCCCGCACCGCGTCGGGCGATTACAGCGTCAGCGTAATCTATGGTCAGGTTGCCGACGAGGCAGAGCTGGAAGCGGCGCGGACCCAGATCACCCGCGTGTTGCGGCGCGAGCATGGCCTTCTCTACAGCTCTGATAAGGATGACTTCTCCGTTTTGACCCAGGCCGATGTGGCCTCGGTCCTGGGCAGCCTCACCACGGTGCTGACAGCCTTCCTGGGCCTCATCGCAGCCGTCTCCCTTATCGTCGGTGGCATCGGGATCATGAACATTATGCTGGTCTCCGTAACCGAGCGAACCCGGGAGATCGGACTGCGAAAGGCCGTAGGCGCCAGACGGCGCGATATCCTGGGGCAGTTTCTGATCGAGGCGGTGGTTCTCAGCCTGGTGGGTGGTTTGATCGGCATCCTGATCGGCGTGTCCGGCACCCTGGCAGCGGGCAGCATGATGACTGATCTCCAGACCCACATCTCCCCCACCACGATCCTGATGGCTACCGGCTTCTCGATCGCTGTGGGGCTCTTCTTCGGCATCTATCCTGCGGCCCGCGCATCGCGCCTCAATCCTATCGATGCGCTCCGCTACGAGTGATAGGGGCTCGCAACACACCACGTGCCAGAGCATGCTTAGCCACATTCATCTGCCCGGCCTGAAAGGAACACCATGAGCCGCTACATCGTCCCCCTTGACCGTAGGAGAGCCCGCGACGTCGACTACGCAGGCGGCAAGGGTGCCAGTCTTGCCCAGCTGACCAAACTGGGCTATCTGGTACCCAAAGGGTTCGTGATCTCCTCAGGAGCGTTCCGGCACCATCTTGCCATCCTCGCCGTCACAGAGATCGCGCAGAAGAAGCAGTGGCTCAAGTCCGAACTGGCGCTGATCCGCACCTTCATCCAGGACAACCCTATGCCCAGGCCCCTGGAGCACGCCATCCTCAAGGCTGTCCGGCAGCTCCGCTACCCCGTTGCGGTGCGATCGTCCATGGTCGGGGAGGACGCTGCCAGCGCGTCCTTTGCTGGTCAGCTTGACACGGTCTTGCACGTGAAAGATGATGTGGAGCTCATCCGGGCTGTGAAGCAATGCTGGGCTTCGGTCTTTAATTGGCGCCTCGTGACCTACCTCAGCAAGCAAGAGACTGTGAAGCAGGAAGATCTTCTGAGCACCTTCTCTATCGCGGTTGTGGTTCAAGAGATGGTCCCGGCGCGCGCCGCGGGCGTTGCCTTCAGCGTCGATCCGGTATCGGGCCAAGACCGCGTGGTCATCGAAGCCGTTCCGGGATTTGGCGATGCCCTCGTCGACGGCCGGGCGGAACCCGACAGATATCTCGTCAGCAACAATGGCGATGTCGTGCAGGTGGAAGCCGCCGGCGACCGTGAGCCGGCGCTTTCGACTGTCCAAGCGGCAGCTCTGGCTCAGATCGTCCGGCAAGTCCAAGGGACCATGGACGCGCCGCAGGACGTGGAATGGGCGTGGGACGGTGAAGACTTCCACCTCCTCCAAAGCCGTCCCATTACCTCGCTGGCCGGCGCCCACGTCTACAGCACCAGCATGGTCTCTGAGATGCTGCCGGGCCTGATTAAGCCCCTCGTCTGGTCGGTGAGCGCCGAGGCCAAATTGCAGCACGTGATGGGCCGCATCTTCACGGAGCTGACCGGGCCCAACGACATCGACTATACCAAGCTGGCCAAACGTATCCACGGTCGGATCTATGCGGACAACACGCTGCTGGCATCGGTCCTCGAGCGCATGGGGCTGCCACCGAACTTCTTCGAGATGATGTCCCGGGATGAGCACGCCACCCGACATCAGCGTCCCCCGATCAATCTCAGCACGCTGCGCACGATGCTGCGCATTGGGCGTTTCATCACGCGCCACGCCCGCATCGCCGACAAGACAGAAGCCTATCTCTCATCCCACGCGGAGGCTCTGGCACACTATCAGGACAGCACCTGGGAAGCCGCCAGCCCCCAGGAGCTCCTGGAGCGCCTCGGCGAGCTGCGGGCGCTCTACAACGAGAGTCTGTGGATGAACTTCATCGGTCCTGTCAACATGATGCTGCGCAACATGCTGCTGGGCCATCTCGTCAGGCTCTGGTCATCGGGCACTTCAACCAACGATCTGGTCCGGGGGCTCGTGGGAATGAAGGCCCTGGATTCCAATCGCGGGCTTGGTTTCCTTGCCGGTCAGGCCCGAAGCCTTGGCCCGGAGATCGTCGGCCTGCTGGGCGAGGGGGATATCCCGACCATACGGTCGGCCCTCTCGGCGACCGCCGGCGGAAGGGCTTTCTTGGGCGATGTGGATCAATTCCTGGAGCGCTATGGGTTCCTCAACGCTGTGGGCACCGATCTATCGAGAACGCCCTGGATCGAGGATCCGATCGTGATCTGGCGAGCCATCGCCCGGCGCGCGTTGGCTGCTGATGAGCAGGAACCCGACGACATGGCAGCGATCCGCGCTGCCGCCCAGACCAAGGCGAGGGCCGGCATGCGAAGGTGGCAGCACGTGCTCTTTGGTCGCATCCTGAAGGCGACGATTCGCTACATCGACCTCCGGGAACGCACCAGTGTTCTGATCTCCCAGGACTCGTACCAGCTACGACGCATCCTCCTGGCGCTCGCCGATCAGTTCGTGGCCCGCGCGGCCCTTCAGGACCGCGAGGATATCTTCTACCTAGAGATGGCAGAGGTGGAACAACTCGTGAACGGCACGCTGGAGGGGGACCGCGCTCAGGAGCTTGTGGCGATCCGTCGACAAGAGCTGGCGGCAGCTGCAGATCTGGAGCTGCCCGACACCATCTACGGCGACATCGTGCCCGCGGCGCCCATCACGCTCGCCGACAACCAGACCTCCCTTAGCGGCATCAGCGGCTGCTCGGGTGTTGCCCAAGGACAGGCGCGCATTGTGTTGGATCCATCGCAGGCCCCTGTCTCGCTGACGCACGACGACATCCTCATCGTGCCGTTCACCGACGTGAGCTGGACGCCACTCTTCGCCGGCATCGGCGGCCTGATCGCCGAGACAGGCGGCCAGCTATCCCACAGCGCCATCATCGCCCGGGAGTTTGGACTGCCCGCCGTCGTGAATGTGAAGCAAGCGACGCGCCTGATCCGCGAGGGCCAGACCGTGGTTGTCGACGGCGACCGCGGCTGCATCTATCTGCACTAATCGAGAGGAAGGGTTCACAATGGACTGGGTAACAGCTCTGATTGCTGCCGGCGTTGGCTACCTTACCGGTTCGATCTCATTTGCCCGTATCATCATGCGCGTCGTCGCGCCGGGTCAGGAACTTACCGGCATCGAGTTTGGTGAGCCTGGAGAACAGCGGCACGTTGATGCCATCAGTGGCACGGCGGTCTCGATGACACTGGGTCCGAAGTACGGGGGCTTGACCGCCATTCTCGACATTCTGAAAGTCGCGCTCCCCGCCCTGGCCTTCAGATTGCTCTTCCCGGACCAGCCCTACTTCCTGATCTCCGCTGCCCTTGGGCTCATTGGTCACAACTGGCCGATCTACTACAGGTTCCGAGGGGGGCGAGGGCTTTCGGCTATCTACGCAGGATACCTGGTGCTCGACTTCTGGGGTACCCTGATCACCGCCGTCGTCGGCATGCTCCTGGGCGTGGTCGTGCTGAAAATGGTCTATGTCTCATACCTTGCCGGCTTGTGGCTCATGATTCCCTGGATCTGGTTCCGGACCCACAACCTCGCCTATCTCGGCTATGTCCTCTACACCAACGCGGTCTTCGTCCTGGTCCTGGTCCCCGAGATCAAAAAGACGATGCAGGAGCGTCAGGAGGGTAAGGACAAAGGCTTCTCAGATTCCATGGATATCACACCTATGGGCAAGATGATCACGCGGTTGGCGACGCGCCTTGGGCTGCTGCGCAAGCAGTAATCCTGAGATGGCGGAACCGGTTGTCATCCTGGGCGGATTCCTCAGTTATGACCTTCTCTATGCTGCTATGGCGGAGGCGCTGGAAACGATATCTGGCGCGGAGGTGGTCATCGTCGAGACGCGTTCCCTCGACTGGCTGGGTGCCGCCCTGCCACTGGGCTGGCGCCCGCTCCTAGACAAACTCCACAGGGCCGTCCAGGCCGCAACATCCACCTCGCCCACGGGCAAAGTCACGCTCGTCGCGCACAGTGCGGGCGGCGTTCTGAGCCGGATCTACCTAAGCCCTCAGCCCTTCTTGGGCAAGGCCTACAGCGGTCTGGACACTGTCTCGCAGGTCATCACGTTGGGGAGCCCCCACGACGGTGGGGGCAAGCTCATCTACGGCGGCGTGATGTCCCGGTGGGCCAACCGGCGCTACCCTGGCGCCTACTTCGATGAACGTGTCAGCTACGTGTCCGTCGCGGGCAGCTCGCTCTGTGGCAACCTCCAGGGCTCTCGTCGGGAGCGACAGGCCTACCGGCTCTACAAGGACATGATCGGTGAGGGCGAGGTCTGCGGTGACGGCGTCGTGCCCGTGCCGAGTGCCGTCCTACCGGGTTCCCACGTCCTTGTGCTGCCCGGCGTCGGCCACTTCTCGGGCTTCGGCCCCACCTGGTACGGCGATGAGAACGTGGTTCGCCGCTGGTGGGAGGAAGCGTCGAAGGTGCGGCCCCAGGCCCCCGCCACCGCTTCGTAGCCGCCGTCCTAGCTGGGACGCTCTGAGCAGACCTTCTGTGCGCCCAAGGACCTTCCGCGGTCCTTGGGCGCTGCCGTTCGCCGCATAAACGCCAGTTCCAGACGACAAGAGACCACCAAACTACCCCATCTCGACCTAACCCTAGGGCTATCACATTTAGACCGGTCTGCGACATCGGCAGCGATGTTGGGCGGCTAGCCAAGGCCGATCTGCGGGCCCGCCGCCGCCGGGCCGGGTCGGCTACCCGGCGTACATGACAGCCCATAGGCGGCATGATATCAGATGGGCAAATGCGACGGTCCTAGACTACTCTGTGGAGCCCGCACCTTCGTGTATACTGTGAGACGCACGGTCCCCCTCGCCATAGGCTTGACGCCGTGGAGCCAGACATGCCTGAAGCCCCTTGCCGGCTCTGATGGCAGCACACATGAATGCAAGAATGTTAGGGAGCAGAAGAGCGGAAAGTCGCGACGTCGCAGTCCCCCCACCACGCTTCAGCGCCAAAGGTGCAAAGCGTGGCGTGCGACTGATCCTGCCGGTAGCGGCAAGCGTCTACGCCTACGGATCGGTCTACGGGGTCTTGGCGCGGCAGGCGGGCATGAGCCTGCCGGAAGCAACGCTGACCAGCAGCCTG
>JAFGNI010000685.1 GCA_016927095.1 Anaerolineae bacterium
CATAGGGCCGCTGTTAGGAGGAAGAACGGATGGCATCGGATGAGTCTGTTGTAGTCTCGGCCCCTTCAGTAGAAGAGGCCATTATCATCGGCCTGACGCGGTTGACGGCAACCCGCGAAGAGGTGGATATCGAGGTCCTCGATGAGGGGACCAAGGGGTTCCTGGGCATCGGGTCGCGGGCAGCACAGGTTCGTCTCACACGGCGCCTGAAGGGTGCCGATGTCACCCCCGTTACGCCGCTATTGCGGCCCGCTGAGACCCGTGCGCCGGTGGCCGAAGCTACAGGCACACCTGAGGTTGATCAAGGTCGGGCCCCCGAGACAACCATGCCGGCACCCTCGTCCACGCCGCCTGAGTTGGCTACCGTCAAGGAGAAGGCAGCCGCGACCGCTGCAGCCCAACAGGCAGCCCCGGCGGTTGCAGAATCTGTCGCCTCTGAGCCCTCGATTTCGGAACAGCCCGAGCCGGTAAGGCCGCGCGCGGAGGCGCAGAAGGCCGAGCCCAGACAACGCGCGGCAGATGGGCTGGACCGGTCGCGCATCGCGGCGGTGGCTCAGGACATTGTCGACAATCTGTTGCAGGGTTTGAGCGTGGAGTCCACCATCGAGTGGATCGACGAAGATCGTCCGACGCTGTGGGTCTCCATTGGCGGACGGGATGCCGACAACTTGGTGGGGCCACGGGCGCGTAACCTGCACGACCTGCAGTACCTGTTCCGAGCGCTGATCTATCACAAGGCTGACGGCAACTACAACGTCGTGGTGGATGCAGATGGCTATCGCCGTCGTCGCCGCCGCAGCCTCGAGTCTATGGCGCAGAAGAAGGCAAACCAGGCTGTCGAGCAGGGCCAGACGGTGCGCCTGCGGCCGATGCCAGCGCACGAGCGTCGCATCATCCATATCGCGCTGCGCGAGGATGCCCGTGTGACGACGGAGAGCGTGGGGCGCGGTCGCGATCGCGCTGTGACGATCATCCCGCTAGGGACGACGCCGGCGCATCATGGGTCGTAGGGGTGTGGTAGAACCGGTCGAGTATCTCGCCGTTGGTCATGTCACGCGCGATATCCTGCCGGACGCATCCTATGTGGTGGGCGGCACGGTCTCCTATGCGGCTCTGACGGCGGCAGCCTTTAGGCGTTCGGTGGGTGTTCTCACCAGCGCCGGCCCTGATTTCGATCTTTCTGCTTTCCACGGCAGAGCTCACGTTGCGTGTAGCCGGTCTGCAAGGACGACGACCTTTCGCAACTGCTATGTGAACGGGAGCCGCCATCAGATTGTCTACGGGGTAGCTGATTCACTCAGCGCTGCGCTCGTGCCGTCAGAGTGGGCTGCGCCCTCGATCGTCCATATCGGCCCTGTGATCGGTGAGTGCGAGCCTGACCTGATCAACAGCTTTCCCGCGACGACCTTCATTGGCATTACGCCTCAGGGCTGGATGCGCTCAACCAATGGCGATGGCAGTGTCCACCGCCACCGATGGCATCTCGCCGAGGCAGCGCTGCCGCGGGCTTCTGCCGTGATCTTCAGCATCGACGACATCGAGGGAGACTGGGCGCTGGCTAGGGCATTTGCGGCGCAGGCTAAGCTTCTGGTTGTGACAACGGGACGTAACGGCGGGACGCTGTTTGTGGACAATCAGGCAGTGACTTTCCCGGCGCTTGAGGTACCGGAAGTTGATCCCACGGGGGCGGGCGATATCTTTGCCGCTGTGTTCTTCCACGCGATGTTGTCGAAGGCTGATCCTCGGGAAGCCGTCCGTTTTGCCGCATGTATCGCATCGCGCTCCGTGACGCGGGTCGGTCTGCAAGGCGTTCCTGGAGAAGAAGACATTGTCGTGTGTCGCAATAGCGTGGGCGTGAGCTACTAGTTTCCGGCGGTTCCTCTGGCGTTGGTGTGCGGCTATCTGACGGGGCATAGTCCTTTCTTCTGAGGTTAGTGGGGCGAGGTCGTTGAGAGCGGAATGGCGCTTCGGTACGCATTCGCAAACCAGAAGGGTGGCGTTGGCAAGACAACCACGGTTGTCAACCTTGCGGGCGTCATCGCTGACTGGGGATACCGTGTGCTCGTCGTCGATATCGATCCCCAGTGCAATGCCACCACGAGCCTTGGCCTCAACGGACGTGCTCTGACGCACTCCACGTACGAAGTGCTGTTGGGCCAGATTCCTATCGCAGAGGCGATCCAGTCGACCCCGTGGGAGGGTCTGGAGATCCTGCCCAGCAAGCCCGGACTCGCGGGGGCCGGCATTGAGCTCAATGCCGAGACCGCGCGCCAGCGTGCTGCCCATCTCGCGACCGCGCTGGCCTCGGTGACTGACTACGACTACATCCTCATTGACTCCCCGCCGAGCCTTGGCGTGTTGACCATCAACGCGCTGGTCGCGGCCCACGGCGTGGTCGTGCCGGTTCAGTGCGAGTACCTCGCCCTGGAGGGGCTGACGCAGCTAACCCACACGATCTCTCTGGTGCAACGGGGCCTCAACAGGGCGCTGTCTTTGCGCGGGGTTGTCATGACGATGTACGATCGCAGGACAACGCTTTCGAACCAGGTTGTCGACGAGGTGCGGAAATACTTCCCCAAGCGCGTCTTCTCCACGGTGATTCCGCGAAGCGTGCGGCTGAGCGAGGCGCCAAGCTATGGCGAACCCGGCGTCCGCTACGCGCCGCGATCTCACGGCGCGGTTGCCTATCTTCACCTTGCGCGTGAATTGTTGGTGGGCGACGGCTATCGTGTGGCTTGGCAGCCTGACGTGAGCACGTAGTTGATCCCGAACAACCAACCCAGCTAGTATCATCTCCTAGAAACAGAACAACGCGAGGTATCATGTCCCTCGCGTTGTCATCTTCTAGGGTCCTCGGGCCTCAGGCCCGTTCGTAGCGGCGGTATCGCTGTCGTACCTGATCCAGGGCCCAGGTGGCGGCTCGCTGGACATCGGGATCGTGCTCACGCGCGAGCACTTCCAGCAGGGGCAGGTCCGCCGGTCGTCCAATCTGGGCAAGTGTCAACGCACTGAGGGCCTTCGCATCAACGTTGCCCTCCTGGGCGGCACGCAGGAGGGTTTCCCTTGCGGCCTCGCCGACCCCAAGGCCCTGGCCCTGGCGGGCGGCCCACGCGATCAGCCAGTCCATCTCATCGATCGCCGGTGGCGCGGAGATCTGCGCCTGCCGCTTGGCACGCTCGTCCTGCGCCTGAATCGCCGATTCGGCCGCCGACCGCACCAGCCACTCGGCATCTTCTCGTCCCATCTCGAGCAATCGCTCCTCGGCCCACGGTTGCTCTATCAGGCCGAGACCCAGTGCCGCTACTCGCCGTACCAAGAGATCAGGGTGCCTCGTGGCGCTCTCCAAGGCCTCCCACCCAGCCGGGAGACTGGCTAAGGCCTCGGCAATATGGATCATTAAGGCCTCGTCGGCCTGCGGTAGGCTTTCTGCGAGAAAGGCGACGGCGCCATCTGTGCCGGAATCATGTAACGCATCAACGGCACTCGCCTGCACAGCGGGAGAGCCGTCCCCCAGCGCAGCAGCCAGTAGGGGCATCTCCTTGGCGCCGCCGGCCCATCCCAATCCTCGGATTCCCGCGCAGCGAATGTCGATCGCGGCTTGCCGCAGCATCCTAAGGAAGAAAGCGCGGGCACCCTCTCCGGCGACCAGGCTCAATGCGTGGCCAATGCTGAGGCGCAGGTCCCAGGCAAGGTCCGCCTCCATGAATGTCTGTGCTAGGGCCTTATTGAGCTGTTTGCGCCACGCCTGATCCTCCTGAGCGACAATGGCCCAGCGCGCAGCGCGGAGGAGCGCCTCCCGGTCCCCATTCATCTCCGACGCTAGGAGGAGTACTTCCGCCAGAGCGCCTGCGTCTGTTGTGCCTGCGTAGAACTCGGAGAGGACATACCATGTCGGGTCCTCGAGATGCGCCTGAAGGACCTCCAATCCATCTTCCTGTGCTGCGAGATGGCAAGCTGCCAGGTAATCGGCGAATAGCGGGTGCGAGAGCGTCCAGAGCTTGGCTTCTTGGCGAAGGAGCCCGGATTCAGCGAGGATTTTTCGGACCGCGCTCTCCAGCCGGCGTGGTCGCTCCTCCCTAGGCGGCAGGGCCGCCTCTACAGTCTCGCGGATGTCCTTGCTGGTGAGATCCTGACCGTTGATCCGGTGCGCAGCAGCGAGCGTGACAAGAACGTCGTGGGCGATGTCGACAGCTTGCTGGGCCCACGCTTCCGAGTTCCTACCTAGGTCGACCTGCGTGAGTCTGGATGCCAGGAAGCGGCTCATGACATCGTCCTGGCGGGCCGGCAGATCACCGGTCTCGAGGTTGAGCGCGATCCGCAGATGGAGTTCCCAGAGGGGGGCGCCAGCCTGGAAGGCCCTGGTGAGCGCCTCCTGTGCCTCCTCCGTGAGTTCTCCCTGGTCCTCGGCGAGCCCCAGATTCGTGCGCCAACCCTCGTAGAGCCGTTGCACAAGGGCGCCATCTGCGGGGGGGAGTAGCTCAGCCGGCATAAACCCAACTTCGACCAAGCTGCCATAGCCCGCCGTGGCACTGGCGACGATCCAGACGGCGTCAGGCAGCGCCTCATCTGCTTCAGCGATCCAGCGCGCCACCTCGGTATGCTGTTCCTCGGTCAGATACTCCCAGTTGTCCAGCAGCAGCAACGCCGGCTCATTCCTGAGGTGGCGAACGAGCCATTTGGGGAGCACATCCGGCAGGAAACGCGTGGCCAACAGGGCGAGCCTCTGCAGTGGGGTGAGGCTGGACTCCTGGGGGATCTCGTCCATCTCTCTGAGGTCAATCCAGACCGGCAGGCGTTTGTAGGGGCGTTGGCTCTGCTTCTCGGGTTGCTGGATCGCCTGCCACAGGCTCATCAGGAGACTGGTCGTGCGACCACTTCCCTGGGTGCCGGCGACCACGATCTTCGGGTGCCCATCGAGCAGCGCAGAGTGGGCTACCGCGGTGACCCAAGCAGACTGACCGACTTCGGCAATCGTCTTGGGTAGGGGCGCAAAGGCCCGGAAGGAGGGCGGGGAGAAGATGAGCTCAGGTAGCGCCGGTGCCAGGAGCAGGCACGGCTTCAGAGCCCCTCTCAGGGCTCCAATGTACTTCTCCTCCTGGCTGGCTTGGACGCGGCGCCGCCACGCGGCGACCGGCGCCCACACGTTGCGGGCAAGCTCAGCGAGGGCCTCCCGCTGGCTGTAGAGAATGCCAGCGATAATCCAGGCCACGAGCGCGCCGATGATGGCAGATCGAAGGTCGAACTGCCACGGACTCTGGCGTTGGAGGAACACGGACAGATGCATCCCCCGCGGATGCACGGATCAGGCCTCGGACTCCCCAGTTTCAACAACAAGACGGTACCCCTGCCCCCGCTCGCTGACGATGCGAGTCGGATCGCGAGGATCCTGTTCGATCTTCTGGCGCAGATACCAGATGTAGAGCTTCAGGTAGTCGCGGCGGTTGGAGTACTCCGGTCCCCATACCCTGCGCAGCAAGGTGTCGTGGCTCACGGTCCGTCCAGCATCCTGTATCAGGGCGGACAGAAGCTGAAACTCCGTCGGAGTCAAACTGACTTCGCGGCTGTCGATCTGCACTTCGTGTGTGTCCAGGTTCACCTGGAGGTTGCCCGTCTCGAAGACAGTCTGCTCTCCACGAGCGCGACGTGCTCGCGACAGGGCAGCCTTGACCCGTGTGACGAGCTCCTTGTAACCAAATGGCTTGACGATGTAGTCGTCGGCGCCGAGACCGAGGCC
>JAFGNI010000131.1 GCA_016927095.1 Anaerolineae bacterium
GTCGGCGATCCCACAATGATGGTCGCGGCATCCACCATCGACATGGCCAGAGAGCCAAGATCGGTAACCGTCAGATCGTAGGGCTCTACACGCACGCCGCGTGCAACCAGCGCGCTGACAAGATGCTCCACCATCTCGCGCGTGCTCCCATGCATAGAGATGAAAGGGATCAGAACGAGGTTAGCTGGCGGCCCAGAGACCCATTCGTCATAGGCCTCTAGGATCACCTCCGGCGCAGGCCATACCGGTCCGTGACTCGGGGCAAGCGTCTCGATGTCGTAGCCGGCAAGCCGGTCCAGGTGTCGCGCGATCATGCGACGAAACGGCATCATGATCTCGGCATAGTAGCGCTTGGCCGCGTCAACCACGACGGTGCCATGAGCGTACAACTCTGACGTCGCATAGTGCGACCCGAAGAAATCGCATGTGAAGAGCATGCGCTCCTCCGGCACGTAAGTCAGCATTGTCTCCGGCCAATGCACCCAAGGCGCATGCAGGAACGTCAGCGTCCGGTCTCCCAGCGACAGGCTCTCGTCGTCGTCGACGGCCATGATCGTCCCTGGGGCGAGATGGAGCAGATCCTGCAGCATCTCCTTCCCTTTCGGGGTGGTGACGACGGTGGCGTCCGGATAGCGTGCCAGTACATCAGGAATAGCACCCGCGTGGTCTTGCTCTGCGTGGTGCGAGACGATGTAGTCAATCCGCGACACATTGGAGAGCTGGTCCATCAGGACATCCATCTTGCTTGGATCGACGGTATCGAGAAGCGCGGTCTTCTCGCTGCCCTTGACCAGGTAGGCATTGTAGCTGGTGCCGTCCGGCAGAGGGATCAGCGAATCAAACAACCGCCGGTGCCAATCGACGGCACCCATCAGGTCAACTCGTTCAGTCAGCGGTCTGCTTTCCATGTTGGGTCCTCCCTTCATTAGCGGTGAGGCACGGGCGGCGTTCCCGCTAACCCGTGCCTCACACGACGTCACATAGACTTTGGCTATGCTCCCGCCACAATGGCCGCCAGATCGGCCTCTACCGTGGAGATGGGCTTGAGATCGAAGTTCTCCACCAGGACATCCAAAACCCCTGGCGAGACAAAAGCTGGCAGCGATGGGCCCAAGCGGATGTGTTTGACACCTAACGACAGCAGGGCCAACAGCACGATCACGGCCTTCTGCTCGTACCACGCGATGTCGTAGGAGATCGGCAGGTCATTGATGTCGTCAATCCCCAGGGCATCCTTAAGCTGCAGTGCGATGTAGGCGAGCGAATAGGAATCGTTGCACTGGCCCGCATCCAGGATCCGTGGAATACCCGCCACCGTGCCAAGATCAAGCTTGTTGTATCGGTATTTGGCACAGCCAGCTGTCAGGATGACATGGTCCTGCGGCAGACCCTTGGCGATATCGGTGTAGTATTCACGGGATCTGTGACGTCCGTCGCAGCCTGCCATGACCACAAATCGCTTAATGCCGCCAGACGCAACAGCCTCCAGGACCTTGTCAGCCACGCCCATCACCGTCGCGTGTGCGAAGCCGATCGGAATCGTTCCGTCTTCCAGCGCCTTAGGCTCATCCGCTGCGAGCGCCGCTTCGATGACCGGGCTGAAGTCTTTCTGCTGACCCGGCACCCGGTCAGCGATATGCACCACATCAGGCCAACCGACCAACCCCGTCGTGAAAAGCCGATCCTTGTACGAATCCTTCGGAGGAACCAGGCAGTTGGTCGTCAGCAGAACTGCGCCGCCGAACGACTCAAACTCCTCCCGCTGGTGCCACCAAGAACCGCCGTAGTTGCCCACGAAATTGTCGTACTTCTTGAACGCGGGATAGGCATTCGCCGGCAACATCTCGCCGTGCGTATAGACATTCACGCCCGTCCCCTTTGTCTGCTCCAGTAGCTCTTCTAGATCCAACAGATCATGCCCACTGATCAGAATTCCGGGGCCTGGGCGCACACCCAAGTAGACCTGGGTCGGTTCAGGATCGCCATAGGTGCTCGTGTTGGCCTCATCCAACAGCCGCATCGCCTCGACCCCCATCTCACCGGTCCGCAGGACGAGGCCGACGAGGTCATCAGCGCTCAAACCATCGTCTGCCGTCGCGTCCAGAACTTCCTGGATGAACGCCAACAGATCACCGTCTGTGTGGTTGAGCACATAGGCGTGATCGGTGTACGCCGCCAAGCCTTTGAGCCCGATGATCAGGAGCTCTCGCAAGGAACGAATGTCCTCAGCTAGGTCAGGATCCGCCATGATCCCGACATGGCGTCCCTTCTCCTCGAGTGTGGCGACATCATAGTCATCGGGGATCCACACAGCTTGTTCGGGCAGATCAGAACCACACGCCGCTTCTCCGTGCAGCTCCCCGCACTTCGCCTGAGCAGCCTGGCGCAACGCTTCACGCCGTGACACCGCTTCTTTGATCCACGTCGCGAAGCGCTCTGGGTCGAAGTTCACATTCGTGATGGTCGCAAAGAGCGCCTCGGCGACGAATAGATCGGTCTCCGCATCGCTGACGTTGAGGTTCTTGCGTCCGCGCACACCCCAGAACGAGATGCCCTTGAGCAACCAGATCAACAGATCCTGCAGGTGCGAGACTTCAGGAGACTTCCCGCACACGCCGCGAACGGTGCACCCTACGTTCTTCGCAGCTTCCTGACACTGATAGCAAAACATCGCTGACATAGTCCTTCCCGACATAGTCCTTCCCGACATAGTCCCTCCTGACATAATCCCTCCTAAGAAAAACAACGGTGATCGACATACGTAAGCTAACCCAAATGGATGAGCACTAGAGCTGCCTCAAGAGGCCGTTTCCCGAGAGGATACGCCCGGATCCCACGTGATGACGTAACTCAACTGGATCGCGCCTTCGGGACATACCGTCTCACAGATACCGCAATAAGTGCACGCTTCGGGTCGTACGAAGATAGGGCCGGCCTCAGTCAGGACGACCGCGTCCTCAGGGCACCTATCAACACACCGACCACATCGCGTACAGATGCTCAGGTCCACTTCAGGCAGCAACCATTCCGTCGTCATCGGCACACACTCCCGTGCATTGGGCACCCTCAATTCCATTGTAGCATAGGTGTGCGACACCTCCTACGACAAAAGTCACACCCGATTCCAGACCGGCAATGACTTCGCACCTGGCCGGGCTGATGCTATAGTAGCCGGCACTTGATCGGTGTGAGCAGACTCGGAGGTGATATGGTGTTCAAGCGTGTCTGGCAATGGGGTCGCGTGCTCATAGTGGGCATCACCGTGACGGCTGTTGTGATCGGCATCGCTCTTTTAGTTTCTGCTCTGGGTCACAGAGACGACCTTGCGCAGCCCCCGCAACCGGTCGACGCATTGGCAGGATCCACAGATGATTGTGTTACCTGCCACAGGGAGGAATCCCCGGGCATTGTGGAGCAATATGCGTATAGCACGATGGCAGCGGCGGGTGTGACCTGCCGAGACTGTCACGAGGTTGGCGGGGAGTACCCGCAGTCGGTGGCCCACGAAGGGACCTACGTGCTCAACAGCCCCACGCCCGCCCGGTGTCAGCCCTGTCACGACGCGGAGACGGTGCAGTTCTACGCCAGCCGACACAGCCTACCAGCATATGTAGCCTATGCCGGTGCACGGGACCTCTCCCCTGAACACCAGGAGTTCTATGCAGCCATCCCGGAGGGAACCTACACGCCGGATCAGAGCCGGAGTGACCTCTACGTGTTGGAGGGTCAAGCGATCACCAGGTTCGCCTGTGAGGCCTGCCACGACATCGGGCAACCTCAGCCGGATGGTTCTGTCGGTCGCTGTCAAGACTGCCACACACGGCACACCTTCAGCCTTGAGCAAGCTCGAAAGCCCGAAACTTGCAATGCCTGTCATATCGGTCCCGACCATCCCCAGTGGGAGATCTACCAGGAATCGGGACATGGCATCAGCTATATGACAGGAGGAGACGAATGGAACTGGGACGCAGAACCCGGCACCTTGACCACCGTCGACCTGCCTGCCGCCACGTGTGCAACATGCCACATCAGTGGCTTCGGCACGGCAGAGACCACCCACGATGTCGGCGATCGGCTCAGCTGGTATTTGTTTGCGCCACAGAGCATCCGGCGCCCTGACTGGGAAGCGGCGATCGCCGAGATGCAGGGCGTCTGCACAGCCTGCCACAACAGCACCTTCATTGACACCTTCTATGCCGAAGCCGATGCAGCGACCGAGGCGGTAAATCAGTGGGTAATCGAGAGCGATGCCATCATCGCACCTCTTCAGGAACGAGGCCTTCTGACCGCTGCCCCCTTTGACCAGCCCATCGACTTCACCTACTTCGAGCTCTGGCATCATTGGAGCCGCACTGAGAAATTCGGTGTCTGGATGCAGGGCCCGGACTATGTCCAATGGCACGGGGCCTACGAAGTCCTCAGCGATCTGGCAGAGCTCAGAGAAACAGCCTCCAAAATGCTCGAGGTAAGCGAATGAAGGGCCTGATCGCCGA
>JAFGNI010000132.1 GCA_016927095.1 Anaerolineae bacterium
CCCGGCCAGTCGCGCAGTACCATCTGGCTGCCACGCCCGACGATGACGGCGTTCCCCTCGCGCGCATACCGCTCCATGGCCTCCTTCAGGACGCCGGCATAGGTGACATCGTCGATCACACCCTTCTTGTCGAATGCCGTCATCTGCTTGCGGTAGAGTGATGTCATCTCACCGCTGACCAGGCGCGAGCGCTGGGTAAAGCCCCGCTCCAGCTCGAGCACGGCCTCTACATCGATGCCTGCCTCCTCAGCAATCTGCGTCAGCAAGGCCTTGTCGACCCGACACAGCCCCAATTCCTCACAGACAAGCTCACAGATGACGTCGCCCAGGCTACCAAGTTCGCGCGATATCGTGATGACGGCCATGCATTGCCTCCGATGGTCTCTGCTTGAAAGAGCACTGTCAACATCCACGATGGTGTGGTCACGCTCGATAGGAGGAGCGGCGCGAGCCCGACAACACTTATGTTTTATAGCTATCGGATCGCCCTGTCAATCTTCCCCTGCGCAGCGCTCCTTTGTAGTGCTTCCTGTGCCGTAGTACAATCACCCGAAGGAGGCGCCCCTATGCAGATATCGTCGCAGTACGATTGGATGAACCTGACTCCCGAACCCGGCCATTTCGCCTTCGGCTACTACGATCGCTGTCCCTGGGACTCTACACAAGAGCTGCATCTTGCGCTACAGATTCCCCAGCAGGACCACCTTCCCGAGCCCGGTGAACTTGCCGGTGTTGGGGTAGTGGAACGCCGGACGCGCCGCTTTCACAAGCTAGCTGACACACGTGCCTGGTGTCACCAACAAGGGGCAATGACACTCTGGCTGAAACATCAGCCCCGGACGTTTGTCTACAATGACTTCGTGAAAGACGGCGACTGCTGGCGACCCATTGCGCGAATCCACAACCTCGACCGGGGCGAGACGGGACATCTGGATGTGCCTATCTATACGATCTCCGGCGATGGGCGATGGGGCCTGACGCTGAACTTCAGCCGTATCCCGCGCCGGGGCTATTCCTACGCCCTTGCCCCACTGCCGCGGGATGATCCCAACCCGGACCTGGACGGCGATGGTCTCTTCTTGGTGGATATGCAATCAAGCTCAACACGGCTTATCGCCAGTTACCGCCAGATGATCGCGTGTCACCCGTACCCCTATGACCTGGCTGCTACGGATCCGGGCGCCTACATGTGGCTAAATCATGCGATCTTCAACAGTGACTCCAGCCGCGCTATGGTGCTGTTCCGAACCGCGCCCCAGATGGTGCCGCCAGTCCCGTGGCGGACGCATATGATGACGATGGCGCTTGATGGCAGTGACTTGCGGTGCAGCCTCTCCGACATCTACTGGCGTCACGGCGCAATCTCACACCAGATCTGGGGGCGAACGCCCGGCGAGATCCTGGTGGACGCGGACTGGTGTGGGCGAGGACACGAATATGTGGTGTTCGACGAATCGCATCATCCCTTCCAGGCACACCGGATATCACCGGGTATGGGACCCGCAGGTCACCTCAATTTCTCCCCGGATGGGCGCCGGATGGTCGCGGATACCTATCCGAATGAAGATGGCGTGCAGCGTCTCGCCCTAGTTGACGTGGCAAGTGGCGAGATCACTGAGTTGGGCCGTTTCCTCCACCGCACACCAGGTGCCACGGGTGACGTCCGTTGCGACCTGCATCCTCGTTGGTCGGCGGATGGGCGGTTGCTCACGGTGGACACGATCCACGAAGGCGAGCGGAAGGTGTTCATGCTGGTGATTGGGGATTAGTGAGAAGTAAGAAGGGATAAGGGAGAGGTGAATAAGGGAACGCGGGCGGATGTGGTGGTCGTTGGCGGCGGGCCGGCGGGGATTGGGGCGGCGATTGCTGCCTCCCGTGCGGGCGCCGAGACACTATTGCTGGAGCGTTACGGGTTCTTTGGGGGTGTGGCAGCTTATGGTTGCGGGATGCCAATCAACCAGATGCGCCCTGCAGGGGTGCCACGCGGCGCCGTTCATGAGCTGATCATCGACCGGCTGCTCGCCTATGGTGAGGAGGCCGTGCGGATCTCCGACCACGCGCTTGTCTGCAACGTTGAGTACCTCAAGGTCGCCGTGATAGACGCACTGGATCAAGTGAACTGCCGCTACTGGCTGCACAGCCGCATCGTGGATACAAGCGTCGTACAGGATCGCGTTACCGGGGTAGTGCTTGCCACCAAGAACGGCTTAAGTGAGATCGCAGCCGGTATCGTGATCGATGCAACGGGCGATGCCGACGTTGCCGCCTATGCCGGAGCCGAGACGATGAAGGGGCGGGAGCCTGACGGCTTCCTCTCGCCCATGACGCTCAATGTGATCATCACGAATGTCGACGTTCCTGCTGCCCGGGCCTTTCAGGCCCAGGGCGGCCTGAAGCGGTTGCTCGCCGAGGCCAGACAGCATTATCCCTTGCTTCCCGAGAGCATGGGCCTCGAGCGCCCACCCTTTCCGATCCAGAACGCCCTGGTGCTCAACCACAGCGGGACCAAGCTGCGTGGCGTGCTCGATGGCACCCGTGTCGAGGATCTCACGGAGGCCGAGCATTACAGCCGCCACCAGGCCATCCAGATCGTCCAGGCCCTGAGGCAGTTCGGCGGTCCGGCCTTTGCGAAGGTCCAGCTCACGGCGACCGGACCGCAGGTAGGCGTGCGCGAGACGCGGCGGGTGAAGGGCCTCTACGTGCTGACGGAGGACGATGCGCTGTCGGGTCGACGCTTTGACGATGCCATCGGGTGGCGCAGTGGGATGCTCGACATCGGGTTCACGCGCTACGAGCCGATGAAGGTGCACGATGTTCCGTACCGGGCACTGGTGCCGGAGAGGCTGGACGGCCTACTGGCAGCGGGGCGCTGTATCTCAGCGACCCACGTTGCCGCATCCGCGGGCAAGAGCATGGGCAACTGTGTCGCAACGGGCCACGCTGCCGGATTGGCTGCAGCGTTGTCGGTCGCTCGCCGCTGTCGTCCTCGCGACCTCGACGTTCGGACGCTACAGGCTGCACTGCGCACCGATGGCGTCGACCTGGCGTGGAACCCGCCGCCAACCTACAATGCAAGGTAGCTGAAGCAAGGAGTGATCATGAAGATAACCGACGTCGTCCTATTCAAGGCCTCAGGTACATGGCAAAGTCCCCCTTTCCCGCCCGGCGACCGGCAATCCCAGGCAACCGACATCTACCCTGAGTTCAACGCGCGAAACTGGGCGCCGGGTCCAGCCGGCCCACAGGCGATCAGCGAGATATACGTGGAGATCCAGACCGACGAGGGACTTTCGGGCCTCTTCGGCCCGATCGAGGGTTACCAGGTCGATGTGATCCGTAACCTCCTGCGCCCCTACTTGATCGGACGCGATCC
>JAFGNI010000133.1 GCA_016927095.1 Anaerolineae bacterium
GAAACGTGAAGGCGTGATGGGGACGCAGATGGGGAAGGCACCGTACCGGCGCGAGGCATGATCCCAGAGCGCCGTGATTTGGCGCGCTTCTCCAACGGCTCTTCCGCCAACCTGAGCCCGCAGCTAGCACGCACTCTTTCACGCTGGGAGCGGCCCGGGTACAGATCGAAACTGCTACGCGGCTGGGGGCGACCGTGCCGGTCATTACGCAGCCGCGCGCGGTAGACTTCTGTTTCTCAGCGATAACAAAGGTTCTCCGGGATAGGTCCTTTTGATTATGTGGACAGGTATTTGAGCGCATCCACGATGATGTGTGCCGCAGCCTCAAGGCTCCAGAGCCCGGTGTTGATCATCAAGTGGTAGAGCTCCGGCTCGTTCCAGTCCACTTTGTAATACGTGCGCAAATAGTCCGCACCAGCACGATCGCGGCCCGCGACAAAGTCTCGCGCGGCCTCGAGACTTGTGAAGCGCTGTTGCTCGCGCACACGACGCACCCGCTCCTCAAAGGGGGCCTCGATACGGACACGCAGCACACCAGGCTGGTCACGGAGGATCACCTGTCCTCCGCGCCCAAGGATTACGACATCGCCTTGTTCGTAAGCCGTCTGGACGATACTGCGCAGCGTTGCAACAAAGCTCTTGCTGTCCAGCTCCCCGAGCTCTACAGTCCTGGCACCGCTGACCTCATCTCTCGATTCCCATGCCTCCGCCACCTTTTGACCAAAGAGGCGATCAAGGAAGCCGAAGACTTGATGCCGGTCCTCCGGGGAGTCAATGACCTCCTTCGATGAGAGACCCATGTCAGACGCCACCTGGGCCATCATGCTCTTGTCAAAGTAGCGATAGCCAAGTAGCTCACAGAGTTGGGAGGCGATTTCATCGCCCCCACTACCGTATTGCCTGGAAATAGTTATGACCGCCATTATGACCTCCCTCTACATGAATCTACACCCCGTTGTAGAAACAGGGGGTTGAAACCACGTCTGTCCTGGCTTTCCACAGTCCCTATCGTGCACTTCAGGGCATTTCGATGGCATAGCTCTAAATAGATGTTGACACGGCATCGCACTTTCTGCGCAGGCCATCGAGCAGTCCATCAAAGGAATTGACGAACAGCCGGGCACCCTCGGCGACCAACCGCTGCTCAACGATTTCCTGCACAGCGATGCCGACCTCGACAAGTTGTTCCAGGATTCGCTGCGCGCCCTCCAGATCCTCCTCAACGGTGTTGCCGCGCACCACGCCATGGTCGGCAAAGGCGAGCAGGGCATTCTCTGGGATGGTGTTGACGGTGCGCGGGCCAATGAGCTCGGCAATGTATAAGGTATCGGGATATGCCGGATTCTTGGTGCTGGTGCTGGCCCATAGCGGACGCTGCAGGTTAGCACCCTTCACCGCGAGCGCTTCCCAGCGCGGGCCGCTAAAGGCTTGCTTGAACGCCTGGTAAGCCAGCTTCACATTGGCCACAGCCGCCTTGCCAAGTAACCCTCTCAGCCGTGCCTGGTCGGCAGGGCTCTGCGTCGCGCTAATCCTGGCTTCCAGTTCACGATCAACCATGGTGTCAACCCGGCTGACGAAGAAGCTGCCAACGGAATGTATTCGGTTGACCGCCTTGCCTTCAGCCACGCGGCGCTCCAACCCGGCTATGTAGGCTTCCATGACTGCTTCGTAGAACGACACTGCGAACAGCAAGGTGACATTGATGCTTACGCCCTCGTAGATTAGCTGTTGGATCGCCGGAAACCCCTCGCGGGTGGCAGGAACCTTGATCAGTAAATTGGGCCGATCGACCGTTTGCCACAGCCGCCGAGCCTCCTTCACCGTCTCCTCGGTATTGAACGCGAGACGCGGACTGACCTCAATGCTGACCCGGCCATCAAAACCGCCGGTCTGCTCGTAAGTTGGCCGCAGAATGTCACAGGCCATGCGGACGTCGTCTGTGGCCAACTTCTCGAAAATCTGTGGGGCGGATTGGCCCAGCCCCGCCAGGCGCTGGATGTCTTCATCATAGTCCGAGCTACCACTGATCGCCTTGTCGAAGATCGTTGGGTTGGATGTGACGCCCACGACTGCGTAGCGGTCGATCAACGACCGCAGTCCGCCCGATTCGATGAGGCTACGTCCGATAGAGTCATACCAGACACTCTGCCCGTACTGTTGGAGATCGAACAACGGATTCTTTGACATTTTTTTCTCTCCCGTATGTGAGCCTAACTTTCTCCGCCCGGTGTGGGAAACCGAAGCAGAGCCAGGGCGCGCGCGACGACATCGTCGACGGTGAGCCCGTATTTCTCGAACAAGATCCTGGCTGGAGCTGAGGCGCCAAAACGATTTCCTACGGATAGCACAGCTCCGGAATCGCCCACGTACTGTGCCCAGCCCAAAGGCACACCTGCCTCGATCGCCACCCGTGCTTTGATCGTCGGTGGCAAGACCTCATCGCGATACGCGTGCGGTTGCGCATCGAACAACTCACAGGAGGGCATACTGACCACCCGCACACCGATGCCCTGGGTCGCCAGCCGATCTCGGGCCTCCATCGCCAGTGACACCTCGGAACCGCTGGCAATCAGGATCACGTCGGGGGTGCCACTGGCGTCCGCGAGGACGTAGGCCCCACGGGACACATCTCCCCCGGCAGCGAAAACCGGCAAGGCTTGGCGCGTCAGCACAAAGGCGACTGGACCGGTACGCTGGCTCAGAGCGAAACGCCAGGCCTGCGCGGTCTCATTCGCGTCAGCAGGCCGGATCACTGTGAGATTTGGGATGACCCGCAGCGAGGCGACTTGCTCGACTGGCTGGTGGGTGGGGCCGTCTTCGCCCACACCAATGCTGTCGTGGGTAAAGACGTAGAACACGGGCAATTCCATCAAGGCTGCCAACCGGATGGCGGGGCGCATATAATCGGCGAACATCAGGAAGGTGGCGCCAAAAGGAAGGATGCCGCCATGGAGCGCCAGTCCGTTCAAGATCGCTCCCATGGCGTGCTCACGTACGCCGAAGTGGAGGTTGCGTCCGCCGTAGCCCCACTCGCCGCCGACTGCGCCCTGCCGGTCATCGGCCTGATTCGTCGGAGACTGATAATCGCCCTGACCCTTCAGGGCGGTCTCAGTTGATGGGTTGAGATCGGCGGAGCCCCCAATCAGCTCGGGTACGCGTGCCGCGATGGCGTTAAGCACCTTTCCGCCCGCGGCGCGTGTCGCAATGGGTTTCGCACCAGGGGCAAAGGTAGGGATATCAGCATCCCAGTTGTCCGGCAGTTTACCGACTATCACACGCTGCCACTCAGCGGCCAGGACAGGGTAAGTCTCTGCATAAGCTTTGAAGCACTCCTGCCACTGCGCCTCCCATCGCTTGCCGCGCTCGACTGCCAGGCGGAAATGGGTCACGGCGTCATCAGGGAGGAAGAATGGCTCTAGCGAAGGATAGTTGAGGTTCTTCTTTGTCTGAATCACGTCTTCGGCATTGAGCGGTGCGCCGTGCACGCCGAAGGTGTCCTGCTTGGGGCTGGCAAAGCCAATGTTCGTCCGCACCACGAGGAGTGAGGGTTTGTCGTCTACTGCTTTCGCTGCGGCGATGGCGTCTGCCACGGCGTCTGGGTCGTTGCCATGCGCAACGTGCAACACATGCCAGCCGTAAGCCTCGAACCGCTTCCCGACGTCTTCGGTGAAGGTCAGGTTGATCGTCGCTGCCAGCGAGATATGGTTACAATCGTAAAGACAGATGAGCTTGCCCAGCCCCAGATGTCCGGCGAGCGAGGCTGCCTCAGATGCGATCCCTTCCATCAGGCAACCGTCGCCGGCGATCGTGTAGGTGTAGTGATCCACAATCGCGTGACCAGGCCGGTTGAAACGCGCCGCCATGAAGCGCTCAGCCATCGCCATGCCAACCGCGTTGCCGAATCCCTGGCCTAGTGGGCCAGTTGTGGTCTCGATGCCGGGCGTGACGCCGCGCTCTGGGTGACCGGGCGTTGAACTGCCCCACTGCCTGAACTGCTTGATCTGTTCGAGAGGTAGATCGTAGCCAGTCAGATGGAGGAGGCTGTAGAGGAGCATCGAGCCGTGTCCAGCAGAAAGCACGAACCGGTCGCGGTCTGGCCAGGCCGGATTGGCCGGACTATGCTTCAGGAAGCGATCCCACAGTGCGTAGGCCATGGGTGCAGCACCGAGCGGCAAACCCGGGTGCCCGGAGTTGGCCTTCAAAACACCATCAATCGAGAGAGCCCGGATGGTGTCAATACAGAGTTGGTCGAGTTGGCGGAATGCAGTTGACATAGTATCTCCCTATTGCACCTGAGCTTTTTGAATCTTGAGCATCTTATCCAGCCAGCGATGAAGGCTGGGGATCAGGGAAGGATTTTGCGGCCGCGAAGGCGCACACCGGTGCGCGGGCCCGCTCCTCGTCGATGTTACGCGAGCCTGGGCACAGTACCTTCGCATCATACTCAACCCCCTGGGCCACAGTGCAGGTGTCGTGGCCCACCCTGGAGCGACACACCTTGTTGTCGGCCACGCAGGCGCTGACAGCGTTGCCGCACAGCATCACCGCGTGGCCGGCCTGACCGCGCTGCACTGCGTGCCCGACCGCGCAGACGAAACCGGCGTCATACCCTCGCGCGCCGCAGTCGATCACTTCATGCTCAAGTCTGATCAACTCAATTCGTGACGCCTTGCTTGAGTGAATAGCCGCCGTGTGCAGTCTCGACAGCCATCGTCATTACCGTCGCCCTGGTTAGCGGTAGATGTCCGGCGAGCTGGTATCCAGCAGCTTCTCAAGTTCGTCAGAGGTCGTGATGACCTGGTCCCCATACTGGCTGAGCGCCAGCGCCGCGGTGAGCGCGCCGTAACGTAGACCCTTGGCGAAATCGCCCTGGAGCCAACCGTGCAACACACCGCCGACCATTGCATCGCCCGCGCCAATGCGATCCAGGATCACGACCTCGCGCGCAGGCTGTTTGTACAACGTCTGGCGATCCCAGCCGATCAGGCCGTCGCCCGACAGCGAAGTCACGATATGCCCGGCGCTCGTCAGATCCCCAAGCTGGAGCACGATCTCCTCCGGTTTACCCTCGATCCCGAACACCTGGCGAGCATCGCTCCGCCCACAAAAGAGCATGGCCACCTCGCTCAGGATGGGCAGAACCGTGTCACGCGCTTCCTCGGGTGTCCACACGCGGCGCCTGTAGTTCATGTCAAAGCTCACGGGTACCCCGGCTGCCTTGGCGCGGCGCACGGCTTCCAGCAAAATCTCCCTAATCGTGGGTGACAGGGGTAAGGTGAGGCCCGAGATGTGAACTAGCCTGGTATCAAGCAGGTAATCCCAGTTGATCTGATCGGCCGTCAGGTTCGTGAAAACGGTATTAGCCCGGTCGTAGTACACCTGCGTTGCGCGTGGCGGCACGGCATATTCGACATAGTACGTGGCCAACCGGCCCGAGGCTGACCAGATCATCGCGGATAGGTCGAGGCCCGGCAGTTTGAACTCGTTGGCGACGCGGCGACCAAGCGGCGTGTCAGGCATACCGCTGATCCAGCCACAGCTCCAGCCAAGTCGCGCCAGGAGGCTTACGACGTTGGCTTCTGTACAGGCCACATGCACATCGAGTTGGTTTGCCACTTCCAAGCGATGCCCAGGCGGCACGCTGTAACGCAGTTGGCCCTCACCAATGGTGGTTACGTCAAATCGGGACATCCAATTGCCTCCTTGGACATCAGAGTAGACACTTCCTCTACAAACGTCTCATCGGTTACCCTATTTTCGCCGCCGCGAAGGTACCATAACGGTGCTGGTAGCGGTCATAGTTGGCGGCGATCTCCTCCGCGGGCAGCTCCTCCACCTGGCCGATTTGCATGGCCAGCCAAACCGTCCGGGCAACGTCCTCAACCATGATGGCCGCCTTCAGTGCTTTCTGGACGGTAGCACCGATGGTGAATACACCATGCTGCTTCATCAGGATCGCCACCGACGTGCCAATGTGCCGCACGATAGTCTCGCCGATCTCCTGGTCGCCGATACGCACGTAGGGTGCACACGGGATGGTCGTGCCGAACTCGTCTGCGATGGCGGTGAGACAGACCGGGATCGGCTTGCCGACAGCCGCGAATGCGGTGGCGTAGTTTGAGTGCGTGTGGGTCACCGCGTTGACGTCGGGCCGGTGTTTGTAGATCGAGAGGTGCGATGCGGTGTCTGTGGATGGGCCGAGATTCGCCTCGATGATGTTGCCGTCCAGGTCAACGACCACCATGTTTTCGGGGGTGAGCTCATCGAACAGAATGCCGCTGGGCTTGATGACGATGAGTCCAGATTCGAGGTCACGGCCGCTGACGTTGCCGCTGGTCCAGGTGACCAGACCGTTTTCCGGCAGCGCCATGTTGGCGCGCCAGACTTCTTCACGCAGTTGTTTGAGCATTGTGATTCTCCTCTCGCGGGCTGCCGCCCGATTTCACCAATCCACCTTCAATCATCCGTGCCAACACCCACTCGCGTGACTCACGGATGATGCGCAACGCGTCCGGCGAGTCGTCATTCCACATCTCCAACATCACCGGACCGACGTAGCGCATCTCGCCCAGCTTCCGGAACGCGTCCAAGAAAGGTACAATGCCCTGGCCGAAGGGCACCCGTCGTGGCTCACCCGGCCGCGTGTCCTTGACGTGGATGCCCACCAGGTGACCGCTACCGCGCTCCAGCTCTGCAACAACGTCCAGGCCGTGCTCGCCCAGGTTGCCCACGTCGGGGTATACCTGGAACCAAGGTGAGTTGAAATAATCGACGAAGATCATGGCCTTGGTGATCGAATCGACGTCATTGCCGTCCACGTTTTCCAGGGCCAGCATCACGCCGGACTGGCTGGCCCACTCGAGCCCTTGAGCAAGGCCATCGCGGTAGCGCTCCATGGTTCCAGGGATGTGCGGCTCGTAGTAGACATAGTAGCCGGCCAGCTGGATCGTACGGATACCCGTCTCGGCGCAGAAGCTGACCGCCTTGCGCATGATGTCCAGGCCGCGCTCGCGGATCTCGGGTGAGGCGCTGCCCAGCGCCCACTTGCGATGACCACTGAGGCACATCGTGATGATCGGCACGCCGGTGGCCGCGACCGCCTGGCGCAACTCGGCCCGCTCACTGGCAGACCAATCCAGGCGGCCCAGGCGTTCGTCGCTCTCGTCGACCGACATTTCCACAAAGTCGAAGCCGGCGGCGCGGGCCAGTGCCAGCCGCTCGTGCCAGGTAACGTTGTAAGGCAACGCTTTCTCGTAAATACCTAAAGGCAGCATGTGCAGGCTCCTTCTGTGTGCGAGAGTAGGGAGCGAGGCGTCCCTGTCACGAGGTCTCGCAGCAGCCGATTCCGCGAAGGAAGCGACCACGCCCAATGGCAATACTCGTTCGAAAACCCCTCGCCCCCACGCCTCAGAAGTAAGTTGCCGCGATTACCTCTTGGAAGTGTTTCGCAGCAGCAGCCGGATCCGCAGCGGCATAGATGCCGCGGCCGGCGATGAAGACAAACACCGGGACGCCGGCGAACTGCGGGATCTCCTCTGGCTTCACCCCACCGGTAACCGTAACCTTGAAGCCCATGTCCGCCAGCCGGCGAATCTCATCGAAGTCACGTTCAGTCCATGTGAGTGCGCCCTTCGCCTCTGCGTCGCGACTGCGGTGGGTAATCACCTGAGGCACGCCCAGGGTACGCCACGCGGCCGCCTGTCCCCACGTCCAGCCGTCGATCAGCTCGATCTGCACCTCGGCGCCGGGATGCGTTGCTGCCTCTTTCATTACGACTTCGACGGTGGTTAGGGTCGCGCCGCTGACGACTGAAACCCAACTGGCCCCGGCATCGAACGCCATTCTGGAGATCAGACTACCCGCTTCGGCGATGCGCACATCGGCCAGGATGGGCTTGTCGGGGAAGAGGCTGCGGATGATCCGCACCGCATGCATGCCCTCCGACAGGCAGAGAATCGTGCCACATTCGATCACGTCGAGGTAAGGCGCCGCTTTCTGCAGCGGCCCCAGTGCGGACGGTAGGTCCTGGAGATCCAAGGCGACTTGTAGCTTCGGTCGTTCCATGATAGTGCTCCGTAGTTACATAGTTACACTGTGATTCACCAGGTCAGCCACCAAGACGAGGCTCAACCTGGGGTACAGCCCCCGACGGCCGCCTGGGCCAGGCGGGAAGCCGAAACCACTTCGGGCGCTCGACGCCGACATTCAGGATCAGAGCGCCGAGGATCACGGCGCCCGTCACGATCGGGTGGTACGCAGCCGGGACGTTCATCAGGTTCAGGCCATTTTCGAGAAAGCCCACCAAGATCGCGCCGAGAAAGGCGCCGAAGACGGAGCCCGAACGACCGCCACCAACCACCAGTGCGATGATGACTTTGAACTCATAGCCCTGCGCGGCTACAGCGTAAGCCTGCTGCGTGAGGGAGGCCAATACGATACCGGCAAGCGTGGCCGTGAAGGAAGAAAGGCTATACGCGATGATTCGGGTTTGGTCAGGATTAATGCCAGACAGCTTGGACGTTACGTCATTCACCCCCACAGCCACCACTTTCCGGCCGAACACCGTGTTGCTCAGCAGAAAATGGCTCAGCAGGGTCATGACCAACATGATGTAGACC
>JAFGNI010000686.1 GCA_016927095.1 Anaerolineae bacterium
ACAACATCCGGCGCTCTTCGGTGCTCAAGGAGGCGCGCGCGACTACGACGCAATCCACACCGCGACCTATGTCCAGGGGGAGCATGTTGATGTATGGGGATGCGTATGGAGCAACCTCAAGTCCGGTATGGAGGCGATCGTAACGGGTCACCCTGTGCCGACGCGTGCAGATGTCCACACGCTCCAGGTGCCTGAGATAGATGCTGGATTCCCCCACGGGTTCATGTATCTCAGGCTCCAGGATCTCCGGGGGTTCGAGGAGTTGATGATTGACTTCGGTGAGGAACCGCCCGAGTTGCAGATGCTGATCGACAAGGTTCTGGCCTACAACCTGCGCCAGGGTAGGAATCTCCTTCAGGCCCTGCAGGAGCAGGGCCGCACCGGCACGATTGTGACCTTTGGCGATGACCTGGGGATGCAGCTACAGCTGCCTATCAGTCCCAGGATGTGGCGCAAGTACCTCAAACCGTGTTTCGCGGCGATCTACCAGCCGTTCCGCGACGCCGGGTTCTATGTCTATATGCACACGGACGGTCACATCATCGAGATCATTCCGGACCTGGTGGACTGCGGTGTTAATGTGGTCAACCCTCAAGTTGGCGCAAATGGCCTGGCGGCTTTGGCTAGAAGCTGCAAGGGCAAAGTGTGTGTTGATCTGGACCTTGACAGGCAGATGTTCCCGTTCGCCACGCCAAGGCAGATCGACGACCATGTGCGTGAGGCGGTTGAGGTTCTGGGTGCACCAGAGGGTGGGCTTTGGCTCAAGGCTGAGATCGGGGAAGACGTGCCCCTGGCGAATATCGCCGCGATATTCGAGGCGCTGGAGAGGTACCGGCTGACCTTCAGCTGAGGAACGGATGACAGGGGAGAAGCGACAGAGCGGAGCTCGTGGCGACTGGCGGTTGCGACGCTTGCACAGAGTGGAGGAAAGATGGGATCGAACGTTTGGCGGCTGTGGTATGAGAGACCGGGTGAGCGGTGGGTCGAGGCGTTGCCATTGGGCAACGGACGGCTTGGCGCGATGGTGTTCGGCGGTGTAGCGCACGAGCGCTACCAACTGAATGAGGACACGCTGTGGGCCGGCGGGCCAAGGGACTGGAACAACCCGGGTGCCAGGGCTGTACTCCTCAAGGTGCGTGAAGCGCTCTTTAGGGGTGATTTCGCCACGGCAAACGAACTATCCAAGCAGATGCAAGGGCCTTTCACCCAGCCCTATCTGACGCTTGGCGACCTCTGGTTGGACTTCGACCATCCGGGCGTCGTTGGTGATTACGAGCGCGACCTTGATCTCGAACGGGCTGTGGCTTCGGTGACATATCATATCGATGGAAAGACTTATCGTCGGGAGGCCTTCTGCAGCTACCCTGATCGTGTCCTGGTGGTGCGGCTAATCTGCGATGACCCTGGTGGCCTGTCCTTCTCAGCCCGGTTGACAAGCCCGCTGCGCGCGAGTGCGGCTGCCGAGGATGACACGACGCTGGTGCTCAGTGGCAAGGCGCCGAGCCACGTCGATCCGCTAGGGCACGAGGGAGCGGACCCGATCCGCTACGATACGCCGGATGGCGAGGGTGCGACCTTCGAGGCGCGCCTGCGCGTGGTGGCGACGGGCGGTCGCGTCTCCGGTGACGGCGGGCAGATCCGGATCGAGGGTGCCGATGAGGTCCTCCTCCTGCTCAGTGCTGCAACCAGCTTCAACGGCTTTCAGCGCTCCCCGGGCCGTGAGGGCCGCGACCCGGCGATCGCAACGAGGGCTGAGGTGGCGCTGGCTGCCGCCAAAGGCTATCCGGCGCTGCTTCAGGGTCACCTAGGAGACTATCGGGCGCTCTTCGGTCGGGTGAGCGTGGACCTCGGCACGACTGAGGCCATTGCCACACCAACCGATCGACGGCTGGCACGCTTCTCCGAGGGCAACGATCCGCAGTTGGCTGCGCTTTTTTTCCAGTACGGTCGCTATCTGCTGATCGCCAGCTCCCGCCCCGGCACCCAGCCGGCCAACCTCCAGGGGATCTGGAACGATATGGTTACGCCACCATGGAATAGCAACTATACGCTCAATATCAATGCCGAGATGAACTACTGGCCCGCCGAAGTCTGCAACCTGAGCGACTGTCACGAGCCGCTGCTGGAGTTGATCAGCGAGCTCGCGTTCAACGGGGCTGTGACGGCGAAGGTGAACTACGGCTGCCACGGATGGGTTGCGCACCACAACAGCGATCTATGGCGGCAGTCGGCGCCGGTGGGGGCTTACGGGACGGGCAACCCGGTCTGGGCGATGTGGCCAATGGGCGGTGCCTGGCTGAGCCAGCACCTCTGGGAGCACTACGCCTTTACAGGCGACGAAGCCTATCTGCGGGATCGCGCTTATCCCCTGATGAAGGGGGCGGCACACTTCTGCCTGGACTGGTTGGTCGAGGATGGCGCCGGTCACCTAGTGACAGCCCCGGCCACCTCGCCGGAGAACATGTACACGCTGCCTGCCACAGGCGAACGGCTGGCGGTCAGCGTGGCTTCCACGATGGATCTCGCGATTATCTGGGACCTGTTCACACACTGTATCGAGGCGTCGCGGGTCCTGGACGTGGATGCAGATTTCTGCGCCCTGCTCGAGGTCGCGCGGGCGCGGTTGCTGCCGTTCCAGATCGGACGGCATGGCCAGCTTCAGGAGTGGTCTCAGGATTGGGATGACCCTGAGGATCACCATCGCCACGTTTCCCACCTCTTCGGCGTCTACCCGGGCCATCAGCTGACGCCTGAGAGCGCGCCGGACCTGGTGCGCGCCGCCCAGCGTTCCTTGGAGCTACGCGGCGACGGCGGCACGGGCTGGTCAATGGGTTGGAAGATCGTGCTCTGGGCGCGATTCCGCGACGGTGATCATTCGTACAAGATGCTGCGCACCATGCTCACCCTGGTGGAAGGCGGGGAGACGAACTACATGCAGGGCGGTGGTACCTACGCCAATCTGTTCGACGCGCATCCGCCCTTCCAGATCGACGGGAACTTTGGGGCCACGGCCGGTATCGCCGAGATGCTGGTCCAGAGCCATCGAACTGCGGAGGACGGCACGCGAATCATCCACGTCTTGCCTGCCCTGCCTTCCGCCTGGCCTGACGGGAGTGTGCGCGGGCTGCGAGCGCGGGGTGGTTTTGAGATTTCGTTGTCCTGGGAGGGCGGTTGTTTGGATGAGGTAACGGTTGTGGCGGATCGCGACAGCCGTTGCCTGATACAGGTCGGCGACCACAGCGTCGCTCTGAACGTCTCTGCCGGCATGGGCTACCGGCTTGATAGGAACCTTCAACCATTGCCGCAGGTCTAAGTCCGCGACCGGTGCGTCGGCTGTAGATCTTCCAGAGTGCCTGGGCGTCGCGATCGCGACGCCCAGGTGGCATGCAAGGAGAACCCATGCTGCGTCTGCTTCTCGTCCGTCACGGAGAGACTGACTGGAACGCCTCGGGCCGCTATCAGGGCCAGATGGACATCCCGCTCAATGCTGCGGGGCTGGAACAGGCAGGGATATTGGCAGAGCGCTTGCGGAGCTATCCAATTCACGCGATCTATGCCAGTGACCTGGACCGCGCCTGGCAGACGGCTCGAGCTGTGGCCAAGGCTCAGGGCCTGGAGCCGCGGCGCGAACCGCGGTTGCGGGAGCTGAGCTTCGGCGACTGGCAGGGGCTAACGTATCAGCAGATCGGCGAGCTTGACCCTGAGGCGCTGGCCGCGTGGAACCGCGATCGTGTCAGTTGCAGGCCGCCGGGCGGGGAGAGCCTGGGCGCGATGGCGGCTCGTGTCGACGATCTGCTCGATGAGATTCGCCAGATCTATCAGGACGGAACCGTAGCGTTGGTATCCCACGGCGGGACGATCCGCATCGTCCTGTGCGTGTTGTTGGGCCATCCGCTCGCCGCATACTGGCAGTTTGAGGTGGACAATACCGCCATTGCCGAGATCGAGTGGCGGAGTCTCGGCCCCGTGGTGGTGCGGTGGAACGACGCGTATCACCTCAAGGATCTGCGCAGGCAGGATGTTTTCTAGCCTGCAGGGCACCGCGCCACGTACCGTCGGTCGATGTGCCGTTCCACGGCGTAGCTTACCGGCGTGAAGTATCGGAGCCAGAACCGACGAGCCTGTGGATTCATCGGCTCAAAGTCCACGGCACAGCGTACATACCCGGTATCCCGTGCCCACATCAGTGCACGGTTGAGTAGGGCTGTCGCCATCCCGGCGCCACGGGCCTCCGGCAGCGTGTACGCGCCGGTGATGCTGGTTGTCCCCTCGTCGAAAATGATGGTGCATGCATCGCCGCTTGCTGGGCCGTTCAGTAGGTAGGCCACGGGTTGACCTTCGTGTGAGGCTAGCCACAACGCTGAGGCAGGATCCGCCAGAAGCGCGTAGATCTCATCCCGCTGTTGGCTGTCCATGCCTGCCACATAGACGGGGGACGATGTCAGGTGCTTCACCAGGGCGCTCTCCAGGCGCAACACCTCATCGATGTCCGCAGGGACGGCACGTCGGATGGCGATATCGCCGTCCGGCTCCGCCACAGGGCTCAGGTCTCTGATTGCATCAGCTCCCGCCAAACCAAAACCTAACCAATACCATTCCTGGAGAGCCCGCAGGTCGTTTGCCAGAAGCGCTACGAGATGTACCGTGCGTCCGCCCACTAACCACTCGTCAGCCAGCCGCGTGTAGAGCGCCTGGTAGATGCGCGGGCTCTCGTCCAGCAAGGCTGCATTGCCCCATTCTGGGCTGATCGCGGCGGGCTCCCCCCTGAACGCCTGGATGGGGAACCCGCTCATGAACCCGACCAAGTGCCCTTGCTCGATTGCTGCAACGGACGGTCCGGCTGCGAGCGCGCCCTGGAGCATCGGTAGCAGCGTATCTCGCTCGGCATAGCGCTGCGGCAGTGTGGGCACGTGCGCGCGCAGAGCCCGGTATCGCTGTGCTACCAGGGCGGCGGCATCCTCGAGGTGTCGTGATCCGAGCGGTACGATCGATAGCGGCATAGGGTCTGCTCCTCCAGCATCTCTCATGGCGTCCAGAACGGATTGGGACGGGCAGGGCGTCCGCCCGGACTACCTGCTTTCGATAGCGATCAGGATTCTATCACCAACCGCGTCGTTGTTGGTGCTCAGGTGCCATCGCTCCATCGTGTCCAGCCAGTATGCCCCGACCTGGATGTAGGGCGGCAGATCGCCCGCGATAGATGTCGCGAAGCTATGGTTCTGCACGATGATATCACCGGGTTCCCAGTACTCAATCGGAACTCCCATACCATCTGCGATAGCGATAGCGCGACCGTC
>JAFGNI010000687.1 GCA_016927095.1 Anaerolineae bacterium
GGGCCGGGCGTGGTGGCCTTGCAAGGTGACGCGCTTGTGGGCTTCCTGGGCGCATTTCCCATCCCAGGCTTCCGCGGGTTCCCTGCCGTGATCAGCCCGGAGTGGGGCAATGGCGCGCCTGCGGATGACGACGGACAGATCACCGAGGCGATGTACGCAGCGCTCGCGCCGGCATGGGTATCGGAGGGGCGCACGGTCCATCTGGTCGCAACGTTCGCCAATGATCACGCGGGCATAGCCGCGTGGCATATGCTGGGCTTCGGCGGGGCGGCGGGAGATGCGGTGCGCGGTCTCGAACCGGTAACGGAGCCGGCGGTGGATGTCACCATCCGGCGCGCCACCTGGGAGGACGTGGAGGCGGTGCTGCGCCTGGAGCGTGCGCTGGTCGATCATCTTGCTGCATCGCCGGCGTATCTCTGTGGGCACGCGCCGAGCACCCGAGACGACATCGCGGCGCTGCTAGCAGATGAGGCCTACGCGGTCTGGCTGGGGCTGCAGGATGGCGAGGCTGTCGCGTATCTGCTGATGGGCCCCGCCAGCGAGGGCGCCTGCACGATCATCCGAGATCCGGGCACGTGCAGCATCACCGGCGCCTATACCGAACCTGCTGTGCGCGGGACAGGCATTGGCACAGGGTTGCTTAACCGGGGTCTGGCGTGGGCACAGGGGAAGGGCTATGTGCGCTGCGCTGTCGACTTCGAGACGATGAACCCGCCGGCCCGCCGTTTCTGGCTGCGACACTTCACGCCGGTAACGTACGCGCTGGAGCGCCATGTGGACCGGCGGGCGGTGGGGGACGTCGGATCTGTGGTCCGACGAGAACCTCCGCCATAGCGAACGAGCATCAAAAGACGGTCTGACGGTGATTGTCGGTGAGGTGGTGGGTGTCGTTCCAGCGGATGAGAATTGGGCCGCGATCCTGGAGTTCGATCTCGGCGAGGGCTGTGTTGTCGACCTCGAAGCGCCAGTATCGATCAAGTGGGCACTCGATGAGCAGACATAGGATGAGGCGGGCGGTACCACCGTGGGTGACGAGCACGACGGTGGAAGCGTCATCGGGGCTCTCGGTCGATGGCGCGTGTTGGCAGCGGATGTGGTCCAGCAGGGCACCGAGGCGCTGCCCGACCTCACGCAGGCTCTCACCGCCGGGGGCCGAGCGGTTGATGCGGTCGGCGTTCCAATGGGCTAGGGCATCCGGGTGTTGGGCAGCCATCTCGGCATAGGTGAGTCCTTGCCAGTCGCCGAGGTTGATCTCCCGCAGTCGAGGATCAGCCTGCACGGGTATACTATGCGACGCAGCCACGGCGAGGGCAGTGTCATAAGCACGGGAGAGGTCGCTGGCGTAGATAGCGTCAAAGGTCTCGGAGGCCAGCCGCTCGGCGACCGCCACGGCCTGCGCTCGTCCGATGGCATTGAGGGGAACGTCGATCTGACCCTGCCACCGGCCCGAGGTGTTCCATTCGGTCTCGCCGTGGCGCACGATGAGTAAGCGTATCAGGTTTCTCCTCCTGGGTTTCGTAGGCAGGCCTATTGTAACACATAGAGAGCGCTGAAGCTGACGTGGGTGCCTAGGTTCGCTAGGTTAGGCTGGGCGCGCGGCGAGGGTGGCGTGGCAGCGGCAGGTGCGCCGCACCGAGGATTGCCCGTCGCCCGCCCCGACAGCACCTACAGCGATCGAGCCGTGTAGGGGCGAGGCATTCCGCAGGAGGCCCACAGCAGCCATCACGCCCCATCCGTCAGCAACACCCAGGCAGGACAGTGCCGTTGTCGGAATGCCTCGCCCCCGCGGTCCGCGCCGCCGTCAGGGCGAGGTATCTGCTAGATCTTGTAGGTCTCGCCGGGCTCCGTGGCGAGGGCGACTTGGCGATTGCCGATCTGGACGACACAGGGACCGCCGAGGTCGGAGGTGATGCGGGCCTTGGTAAGCACACCATCAGCCCAGCTCATCGCGATCTCAAAGCCGCCGCGGGCACGGAGACCGGAGATGGCGCCGGTGGGCCAGGCGGACGGCAGCGCCGGCAGCAGGTGCAGCACCCGCACGCCCTCGTCGGTGGTCCGGTGGCTCTGGAGGAGCATCTCGGCGATGCCGGCGGTCGCCCCGAAGTTGCCGTCGATCTGGAAGGGTGGGTGCGCGTCGAAGAGGTTCGGGTAGGTGCCGCCGCCCCGCATGTAGTTGGTCGCGTTGGTGAGAGCCGGCTGCAATTGGTTGCGCAACATCTTGTAGGCGTGGTCCCCGTCGCGAAAGCGCGCCCAGAGGTTGATCTTCCAACCCATGGACCAGCCGGTGCCCCCATCGCCGCGCAGTTCCAGCGACCGCTGCGCCGCATCGACCAACGCAGGTGTGGTCTCCTGGGTCAACTGGTGACCCGGATAGACCCCGAACAGATGGGAGACGTGGCGGTGGTGGTCGTCGGGATCGTCCCAGTCGCGGAACCACTCCTGGAGCTGACCGTGTTGGCCGATCTGGTAGGACAGCAGCCGGTCGCGGGCGACCTTCAGCTCGGCCCGTAGGTCTGGATCGACACCCAGCACATCTGAGGCCGCGATCGTGTGCGTGAAGAGATCCCAGATGATGGCGAGATCCATCGTGGAGGCGATGCTGACCGCCAGGCGCCGCCCGTCTGGAAGGGAATAGAGGTTCTCGGGAGATGTGGCGGGCGCCGTCACGAGGTGGCCCTTGCCGTCCTCAACCAGCCAGTCCAGACAGAAGCGTGCCGCCCCCTTCATCAGCGGGTAGGCGTGATCCTCAAGGTAGCCACGATCGCCGGTGAAAGCGTAGTGCTCCCAGAGGTGTTGGCAGAGCCAGGCGCCCCCCATCGGCCAGTTGGCCCAGACGGGGTTCCCCTCCCCGTAGCGACCCACAGGCGCGGTCTGTCGCCAGAGGTCGCTGTTGTGGTGAGCCGTCCACCCGTGACAGCCGTAGTTGACCTCGGCTGTCACTTCGCCGTTCTCCGCTAACTCACCGACCATCCTGAGCAAGGGTTCGTGGCACTCGCTGAGGTTACAGACCTCGACGGGCCAGTAGTTCATCTCGGCGTTGATGTTGAGGGTGTAGTTGCTGTTCCACGGCGGGACCACCATATCGTTCCAGATGCCTTGGAGGTTAGCCGGTTGCGTGCCGGCACGGGAGCTGGCGATCAGCAAGTAGCGCCCGTACTGGAAGAAGAGCGCGGCCAGTTGCGGATCGTTACCCTCACCGAAGTGGTTCAGACGCCAGTCGGTGGGGTGTGCAATTGCGTCGGTGATGCCCAAGTCCACTGCCACGCGACCGAAGAGGGCCCTATAGTCGGCGACGTGAGCGTCAAGCAGGACATCATAGGGCTTCGTCGCAGCAGACACCAAGGCTCCCCGGCAGGCCGCCGCAGGATCCCTTCCCGCCAACCCGGGCGACCGCCGGAAGCCGCTGAAGCTGGTAGCTGCGCTCAGCAGGAGCAGGGCACCGTCGGCCTTCTCGATGTTCAGGCTATCGGTTGCCGCCACCACGCGACCGCCTACCGGCAGGATCTGGAGCCACGCCTCGAAGTTGGCCCCCTCGCCCTCAGGCGGATCGTAGCGAATGGGGTCCTCGGCCTCGTGGCCCCGCGGGTCGACATGCTTGGGTGCCTTCCCCCTCATCTTGAGCATGCCATCGCCGAAGACGTGCGTCTCCGCGCGGAGCGGGCTGCTCATCCGGGCAGCGAAGGAGAGCGCCCCGGGCTGATCACAGGCCAACCGGATGACGAGGACGTTGTCGGGATGGCTGATGAAGACCTCCCGGGTGAACCCAACACCATCAACCGTGTAGTGCACGGTCGCAACGGCACGCGCTAGATCGAGATCGCGCTCGTAGGCCGTAGGCGCACCATCGTGCTCGAAATCCAGATAGAGGTCGCCCAGCGGCAGGTAGGGCTGGGTGAAGGGCCCCTGCATCTCCTTGCAGAGCTCGTTGGCCCGCTCAAAGCCATTAGGGTCGCCGCTCGCCGCCTGGAAGAGGGCCTCGCGCACCTTGAGCAGCGCGGCCCGCGCACCGGGATTATTCCAGTCCTTAGGGCCGCCGGCCCAGAGGGTATCCTCGTTGAGCTGGAGCCGTTCGGACGCGACGCCGCCGAAGACCATTGCACCGAGGCGCCCATTACCAAGGGGCAGGGCCTCTACCCATACCTCCGCAGGTTGTTCATACCACAGTCGCCATAGGTTGTCAGACATTGGTTCCTCTCTATCGTGATGGTACTGAAGGGAAAAGGGATAGGGGACAGGGTACTTCAGAGGCTAGAGGGATGCCCACCTCGCTCGCCGTTTCCCTTATCCCTTCTCCCTTCTCTCTTCTCCCTTATCCCTTGTGCATCAACGATGCTTGACGGCGATGCCGTAAGCTGCTGCGGCGTCGGTCAGGGTCTCCATCAGCGCCTTGGTGGGCGGTTCGAGATCGACGGCGCGATAGGTCAAGCCGAGGCTGTTGTACTTGTCCCCGGCCATGCGATGGAAGGGCAGCAGTTCCAGCGAGATGGGGGCGGGCGCGTGGCCGTTACCCGAACCGCGGAGGTCCTGCAGTTCTCTGACGAAGGCGGCAATAGCGCCGATCTCCTCGACGGTAGCATTAACCGTGGGAACAACAGGTGTGCGGAAGATCAAGGGTTTATCAGTGGCAGCCAGCCGCCGGGCATTAGCCAGCAGCAGCTGGTTTGACGCACCCACAGCCCACTTGTGTTTCTCCGGTTCCATATGTTTGAGGTCCATCATCACCATATCGGTCAGCGGCAGGAACGCGGCGAGGCGCTCCCAGGGCACATTGCCTGCGGTCTCAATGGCAGTGTGGATCCCCTCGTCGCGGCACCGCCTCAGGATCTCCCGCGAGAAGTCGGGCTGGAAGACGGGCTCGCCGCCGGAGAGGGTCACGCCGCCATTGGAGTTCTCGTAGAAGGCACGATCCTGCAGCACCTCCGCGACGACCTCCTCAACCGTCATCTCCCGCCCGGTGAGCTCCCGAGCACCGGCATAGCAGACCTCGACGCAGGCACCGCAGGCAACGCATCTCTCGCGGTGGAAGACCATCTGACCGTCCTCAGTCACGGTCTGGGCGCCCTCGGGACAGACCCGGACGCACTCCCCGCAGCCGATGCAGCGGTCCATATGCAGCTGCAGCTCCAGCTTCGGCTGGATGCTCTCAGGATTGTGGCACCAGAAGCAGTGAAGGGTACATCCCTTGAGGAAAACCGTTGTCCGGATGCCCGGCCCATCGTGAATCGAGAAACGCTGAATGTTGCAGACCAATCCAGTCGTCATGCATAGAACTCCCGATATGTCTCCAGAGCACTGAAAATGGCAGCGACGTTTCCCAAGGGTATGTCCTCGCCAATCTCGGCCTTGAGCCACAGCCCGCCCTCGGGCGAGCCGAGAACCGCCACCGATTCCCGGATGTGGTCGTCAATCTGCTGGGGGGTTGCAAAGGGAAAGAGCTGCCGGTCGAGATCCAGGTCGACGCAGACTTTGCCCTTGCAGACCGCAGCAAGGTTGTCCAGACCGTTGGCCCCCACCTGCGGGTTGATCACGTTCACCCCAGCCTCCACAAGGTCGGGGATAATCTCGTAGATGTGGCCATCCGTGTGCATATAGACGTAGTAGCCGGCCTGCCGGAAGGGCTGGTAGATGGCTGCAAAGCAGGGCTTCAGGAACTTCCGCCACATCCGCGGGCTGATCGGCAGCCGGTGCTGGAGACCCAGGTCATCGCCGAAGCTGACAATCGGGTCGGGATTCTCCTGGGCAGCCAGCGCCGCTAGCCGGAGGTCCACCTGTCGCAGATTGTAAGCCAACACCTTGTCGATTAGTATCTGGAGTTCGGGGGGCTGCTCCGCAAAGTCGATCATCAGCTCCTCAAAGCCGCGGAGATCCTGCAGGCGCAGGTACATAAAGCCATGGGGGAAGCCGATGTCCTTCTCCGGTAGCTGCAGCGTGCGCACATCGGCGCGCGTGGGCACAGGGTGCCCCGTAACGATCGCCTCCATCCCCGTCTTCAAGTTGCTCCACACGCAGCCCCATGCATCGACGTGGTCGCCGGCGTAGTAGGTCTCCGTGTGGATGGCATCGTAGTCGCGGGCGTTCTCACCGCGCGGGCCAAAGATAACGGGATGTTGTGCCACCAGCTCGTCAAGCGCCTCGCGGTGCTTCATCCATGCCGCGGGCAGAATGCCGACGGAGACGGGAATCGCCTCCGGGTAGTCGAAGGTCAGTGCTTTCAGTCGATCGTCTTGGTCGGTCACCGGCGTATGGTCTCCTGCGTTGCGTGTGATATCGGGTCGCATGATACCAGATCTGAGGAGTGTTGCCGAACGGGATTTGGCGTGATTGAACCTTCCGGGAAGGTAGGAAGTTGGTCCGAGATGGGGCCCATACGACAGACGGCATACCGGGTCTCAAGGGCGCGACACATCTTCCCAAAAGGAAGGGAGACGATCTTCCGGGAAGGTATAGAGTAGTTACTAAGGCGCAACACGCCTTCCCAGAAGGTTCAAGCGAGGTCCTGGCTGTCTATCGACGGGCACCAGAAACGCTCGATGTAGCCAATGACGAGGCCGGTGCCTTCGGCGTGGCTGACGTAGGGGGCCCGGGCCGGGTTATACATCGCGTCGGTCAGATCCCGGACAAGGGCGATGGGCACGGCCCACCGGACCATCTGCTTAACGGCAAAGGAGCGGTTGAGGATGCACATGTTGGTGTGGACGCCCATGATGAGAAGTTGGTGCACATCCCAGAGCCGGAGCAGGTTGTAGACCTCCCCCCCGTCGGCTGAGATCGCATCGCGGGTCTGGTCGATCTCGATGGCGAGGTGCTGGCAGCGCCAGGCCTTGGTCGGCTCGGTCTCACCGGTGTCCGAGCCCTCATCTGAGTCATCGATGGGCAAAGGCGGATCGTCGTGTGGCAGGTCGGCAGGCGGCGTGACGACCGGGGCGCCAACTGCCCGCTGCCGCGCCGGTGTCCCGGCGTAGGCGTCGAGGGTATCGGAAGGCGCGTGGATGATGTGGATGCCCCGATCGCGGGCCGCGTTCACAATGGTGTTCATCCGCGGCGCCATCGCGTCAACTCGCTCGGCAGCTCCCCGGCTCCAGTGGTTGTCCCACATATCGCAGATCACGATCGCCGTTCGCGACGCGGGCACCCGCACCGGCGCCACTACCTCGCGCCAGACCGTGTGGTCGTTCTCGTCCTTGGACAGGATCCAACGCCGAAGGTTCAGCTCCAAAACCTTTGATGGCTCAACCATTGTAGGGGTTCTCCTCAATAGACGTGACGGATACCGTCAAAGTGGCGGAGGATGGGATCGTCGAGTCGCACCATATGGGCCCGCATCCTCTCGATCAGCGCTTGCTGCAGATCAGCCGTCTCCGGAAGGTCGATCAGGTTGTGCATCTCCCAGGGATCGTTCACCAGGTCGTAGAGCTCGCCGATATCGGAGTGATTGTAGACGAACTTGTGGGTGCGCGTGCGGATCATCCGCTGCTCGAAGGTGAAAAGCTGCGCGAAGAACTGGGCATAGATGCTGTCCCGCCCGGTCGGCGTGGGCCGTCCCAGGAGCTGGTCAAGGATACTCTGGGTATCGGGCTCGGACGGCAGCGGGCGTCCTGCCATCTCCAGGAAGGTGGGATAGAGATCTTGGAGGTAGACGAATTCATCATTGACACTGCCCGGCGCCTCACAGTCTGGATGGGCCACCACCATCGGCAGCCGGTAGCACTGCTCGTAGGTAAAAGGCCCCTTCTCAATCAGGCGATGCGCGCCCATGGTGTCGCCGTGGTCGGTGCTGAAGATCACGACGGTGTTGTCGGCGAGGCCCTGCGCCGCCAGTTCCTCCATGATCATGCCCACGAGATCATCGATCATCGTCACATAGCCCCAGTAGCGGGCCACGATCTCACGCCACCGGGCCCAGCCGCCCTCGGTCAGACCCCAGTACCGCTCGACCAGGTACTGAACGAAGGGCTTCCGCTCCCAGGTCTCGTCGAAGCTCGGTTCGACGGGGATTGTTGCCGGATCGTACATCGAGTAGTAGGGCTCCGGAATGAGACACGGGGTGTGTGGCCCCCAGAAGTTGGCCCAGATGAAGAAGGGCTCCCCACCCTCGTCCCGCCGGGCCTTCATCGACCACAGCAGATCGATCGTGTCCTGGGCAACCATAGTCTCGAAGCTGGACTCAAGGGTGCCGGACTGGAGCGCGTACATCTCCTGGCCCTGCTTGCCCGGGTTATCGCCGTAGTGGGCCTCCAAGACCTGGGGAATCTCGTACCCGTGGCTTTCGAGGTAGTCCTTGTAGTGTGTCGAGGCGCCAGAGCTACCCGCCGGCGGACCGAAACGCAAGCCCTCGACCAGACCCCGGTAAATGGGATAGCCGTAGCCAGGAAAGTCCTTGCCCTTGAAACCGTAGTCGGTAGCGACCTTGGGGTCATCGATGTGCCATTTGCCCGCGTAACCCAACTGGTAACCGGCAGCCCCCAACTCCGAGGCCAGATTCGGGATGTTAGGGTTCAGGACCTGGTTGTTGATGCGCACGTCGTTCTTATGCGGGTAGACACCGGTGAAGAGCGCCGCGCGCGATGGGGAACAGGGCACGGTGCTCGTGTAGGCGCGGTCAAACCGGACGCCGCGGGCTGCAAGGCGATCGATGTTGGGTGTCTGACAGATTTCAGCGCCGTAGCAGCCCAGCGTGTCATAGCGATGCTGATCGGTCAGGATCAACAAAACATTGGGTCGCGTTGCTTGCTCTGCCATCGTTCCCTCCCCTAGGTATCCAGAGCACAGGATACAGGTTCAACTGTGGTCGTCAGGAAACCGGCCCCGGCGTCGCTGCCGACTGCTACTCAAATCGCTCCAGGATCGATCGGCCCGCTGCGGTCGCGGGCATGTCTATTGTATGGTATCCCCGGGGCTAGCCAACTCCCGCCACGGCCGAGCTCGCTGTCTGGCGCTCCGACGGCCCACGTCTGCACTATGAATCTAGCAAGAAATGTCCCATCGCGCAAAACTTGAAGAAAATACGTCACCCGCTAGAATGGTATCGTTGCGCTGGGGGCGCAACGGTATCAAAGCCATAGAGAAAGGAGCAACACAGATGAGCATAAGTAAGCAGTTCCTAAAGAGCCGGCCTGAGTGCAAGGTGAAGTTCAGGGTGAGTGCGGAGAACGCTGGTGATGTCCAATCCGTCGCCCTGGTCGGCGACTTCAACGATTGGGATCAGACCGCCACCCCTATGGACCACCTCAAGAGCGGCGACTTCACCGCCACCCTCTACCTCGACCTGGATCGCCGGTATGCGTTCCGCTACCTCGCCGACGGCAGTACGTGGATGAACGATGAAGCAGCCGATGATCTGACCCCCACGGAGTTCCCCGGGGAGATGAACTCGGTGATCGATACGACAGCTCCCTAGCCTAGACAGCAGTTAGCTTCAGATTGGCGAACCCGGGCATCGGACGCTGGTGCGTCCGCTCCCGGGTTCGTTCATTTGTGAAAGGCGACAGCACCCCTATAGAGGGTACTTGTATCGAAGGAATCCGGTTGACAGGCCTGAGCGCGCACGTAGACTAAACGCTGGAGGTGGCGGGATGACCAGTGATCCAACGGACAAACCGGTCCCCTATCTTGAGGACCCCACAGGCCAGGAGCACCTGCTTACGGCAGACGCGACCAGCATCGGTCGGGCCGTCACCAACGACATCGTGATCACCAGCAAACGCGTCTCACGGGAACATGCGCGCATCGTCAAGGATGGATGGCGGCGCATGCTCGAGGATCTGGATAGCACGAACGGCACTTTCCTCAACCGCGAGCGGGTGCTGACCCCCCGCGAACTGCGAGACCGCGACGAAATCAAGATCGGCGACGTGGCCTTCATCTTTCACGACCCTGACATCACCTTCCGCGACACGGCACTTCCCGACCTGCAGATCGACACCGCAGCGGGGGTCGTGCGTGTGAACCGCAGGATCATCGAGCTATCACCGAAGGAGTTCATCCTTCTAGCCTATCTGTACGAGCACCCCAACGAGGTCTGTCCCAAGGACGACATCGCCCTAGCCGTCTGGCCCGAGTACGAGAGCGATGTCTACGACTACCAGATCGAGAACCTCGTAAGGCGCCTGCGCGCTAAGATCGAGAGCGACGCCTCTGACCCGCAACGCCTGGTCACCGTCCGCGGTCTGGGCTACAAGCTGGTCTACGGATAGCTACCTGATACGCGGGCGTTAGGCAGCAGGGCCGAACATCGCCTACGCTGATCACAGCCAGAAGAATTCGGGAAGGTGTCCCGGTGGCCGGCGGGCATGAGCTCCCGAATCGCGAACCTAGAGAGGCGGAAACGTACCCCGGTGAGGGCGATGTTGCGACGGAAACAGCGGAATCGTATGGCACAAGCATCCCTGGAGGGCACCACACTGGGCCGCTACCGCGTGCTAGAGCCCCTAGGTCGTGGTGGCATGGCCCGGGTCTACCGCGCTTACCATCCCCACCTCGACCGCTACGTTGCCCTAAAGCTGCTCCGCTCTGACCTCGTCGAGGACAAGGAATTCCTGGCCCGCTTCCATCGTGAGGCTCGTGCTGTGGCTGCGCTGCGCCACCCACACATTGTGCAAGTCTTCGACTTCGACACGCAGGACGACGCGGTCTACATGGTGATGGAGTATCTCGAGGGCGACACACTGAAGGCGCGTCTCGACCACTACCGGGTCCACGGGGAACGCATGCCGTTGGGTGAGGTGGGGCGTGTTATGCTCGACGCGCTGGATGGCTTGGACTATGCGCACGGCGAGGGCATGATCCACCGCGACCTAAAGCCCGCGAACGTGCTGCTCACCAAACGTGGACAGGCCGTCCTGGGCGATTTCGGCATCGCTCACATGGTCAGCGGCACGCAGTACACGGCGACCGGGGCATTGATGGGCACGCCCGAGTATATGGCTCCCGAGCAAGGCCTCCAGGGCTGCTGCGATGCCCGCAGCGACATCTACGCTATGGGCGTGATCCTCTATGAGATGCTCACGCAGCGCGTCCCCTTTGAGGCCGAGACGCCATTGGCCACCCTGATGAAGCACGTTCACGAGCCATTGCCCCTGCCGCGGAGTGTCAACCCCCAGATCCCCGTCGCTCTGGAGCGCGTTGTCCTGAAGGCATTGGCGAAGGATCCAGATCATCGCTACGCCACCGCTGCGGAGATGGCCACAGCCCTGCGCGCCGCGCTGGCGGCGTCTGCCATCGAGCTGCCAGAGCGCATCTCGCGCCCTCCGTCCTTCACGACCTTGGGCGCGCCCTCGGAGCCGGTCCAGGTTGTATCGGGACGCGCGCGCCAGGCGCTGAAAGATACCGCCACAGCGGAGGCACAGACCGACATCACGCTCGGGGAGCAGGTGGCGGCGGCACGGTCCGGAGTCCGACCGCATCGTGGGAAGGGTCGCCGGGCCAAAGCACAGGGCCGGGCTCGCCCCAGCGTGACCCAGGCCGGCACGGCATCCTCACGACCCGATGCCTCCAAGGGCATCTTCCTGGCCATCGCCGTCGTCGCGTTGGGCAATCTCCTGGCAGTCACCCTCTCGTCGGTGCTGGGGAACTGGGCGGTCTTCAGGATTGGTTGGCCGATGGAGCTTCTCTTGTCCGGCGGTGCGCTCTTCTTCCTGATGGCGACGACGCAGACAATCTGGCTCTCCATCCCGGCCGGCCTCGCGACGGCCAATGGTGGGCTCTTCGCCTATTGCGCGCTGACCGGCAACTGGCATCACTGGACCTTCCTTTGGATCGTCGAGCCGTGGGTGGCCGCTGCAACGGTCATCGTCTCCGTTCAGCTCGCCCAAAAGCCCGCCGAGGCGCGAACCATCAGCCGGCTCTTTGGCTGGGCCGGGGGCGTCACCTCGATCCTGGCTGCCGTCGCCGTTCAGGGCGGATCACTGGTCCTCGACGTCGCCCGGCAGATCCTGGTCCGCTAGCCCCGCAACGGATCCCCCTAAGCGATCTTGCCCTCGGGCAGCTCGCATGCATCTCTGCTTAGCCAATCGCGCCTAATCCCAAGAACCGGATCCCGTCATCCTGAGCGGGTCAAGCTAGCACCCTGGATGGATGACCAAGACAGCGAAGGATCCGGCGACGGTCACACGACGTCAGGGTCGAGGCACGGGATCTCTGCGACTACGCCCAGGGCAGGTGCCGCACTAGCCTCGATAGTGGAGTGTGTTCAGGTGTTAGCCAGCTGATAGGGGCTCAGTGGGTAAGGACCTCCTGGATCTCCTAGAATGATAGCGTGTGAAACAACCACGAGGAGGTAAGCATGAACAAGCAACTTATGATTGGATTGGGAACGTTGTTGATCCTGATTGGGGCCGTATCCCTTGGGGCGACCGTTCTGGGGTGGCTCTTCGGCTTTCGCCTGTGGCAGCTCTGGCCCCTGCTGGTCATCGCAGTAGGTTTGGGCTTGACGGCGCCTGCTGTCCTGAGCCGGCGGGGGGCCCTCCTGCAGGTGCTACCGCTCCTCGGTCTGCCCACGCTCACAGCGGGCACACTGTTGTTGGTCGGTAGCGTGTTCAGATGGTGGCAGGTGTGGACGATCCTATGGCCACTGGAGGTTATCAGCGTGGCTGCGGGGTGCCTTTGGATAGCGGCGAGGAGCAACGCTAAGTGGCTGATCGTGCCGGCGATCCTCATCGGCGCTAACGGTCTCATCCTCCAGTTCTGTGCCGCTACGGGCTGGTGGGGCGCGTGGTCGGTCCTATGGACGGTCGAGCCCGTCGCGGTCGGTATCTCCCTGCTGGCCCTCAATGCCCGCCGCCCATCCGCCGGGCTGCTGACCGCAGGCTTGGTCTTCTGCGCTCTGGGGGCGCTAGGCTTCCTGCAATCGATGGCCTTTGTGTCGCTGGCAGCCTTCCGCCCGCTGCGGTGGCTCTGGCGCTGGTTCACCCCCGTCGCAGCGATCTTGGCAGGAGCGGGTATGGTCGCCTGGACACTGGCCCGCCCGGGGGCCAGGGCGGACAACACAGCAGTCTCCGAGGCTTAGCGGAGGCAAGCATCTTGCGAAGTGCGATCATCCATCCTACTGGCACAACCGGTAACGCCCCAAGCGCCGACTAGACTACCTCTTGGTGGGGTGCACTAGCCGTTCGTTCGGCAGGGCATGGCCAGTCTACAGGCCTGAGCAACACGGGGGCTTTACCAAGTGAGCCACTAGCATACAGGCTGAAACTGGGTGCGCGGACTGTGACGATCGCAGTCCGCGCACTGTCTGCATCCGAGGCGTCGCCGTCACTTGCGGCGCTTCGCCAGCTCCACTCGCACGTCGTCCAATGTCAGGTCGCGGGAAGCTAATAGCACCAGAAGATGATAGAGGAGATCCGCCGACTCCTCTATGAGGCGCTGATCGCTCTGCCCCTTGCCGGCAAGCATGACCTCCATCGCCTCCTCACCAAGCTTCTTGAGAACCTCGTCACCACCGGCGAGAAGCTTGGCGGTGTAGGAGCCCGGCGTCGGGTTGGCCTTGCGGTCCAAGATCACATCAAAGAGCTCATCCAACACATCCTGCATTGTCTTACCCTTTCCCGGCATCGGGCCAGAGCCGGCGGTAGAAGCAGCTCCGCGCCCCGGTATGGCAGGCGGGGCCTGCAGGATCGACCTTGACCACCAAGGTGTCCGCGTCGCAATCGACCCAGATCTCCCGGACGCGCTGCACGTTGCCCGACGTGGCACCTTTGTGCCACAGCTCCTGACGACTGCGGCTCCAGAAGTGGGCCTCGCCCGTCGCCTGGGTAAGGCGCAATGCCTCGGCGTTCATCCAGGCGACCATCAGGATATCGCCGGTCGCCGCATCCTGCAGGACAGCAGGGATCAGGCCACGGTCATCCCACTTGAGCGGTATCTCCAGCATAAGCACCCCCTCTACCAGCGGACCACGACACCGTGGGCCTCCAGGTAAGCCTTGACCTCACCGATCTCCAGAACCCGATCGTGAAACAGAGACGCTGCTAGTGCCGCATCGGCCTTGCCCTCGGTCAGGACCTCGGCGAAGTGGGAAAGCTGTCCCGCCCCTCCGCTGGCGATGACAGGCACGGAGACCGCCTCGGCGACCGCGCGGGTCAGCTCGACGTCGTACCCGGCAAGCGTGCCGTCGGCGTCCATGCTGGTCAACAGGATCTCGCCCGCCCCGAGCTCGACACCGCGGGCACACCATTCGACGGCGTCCAGGCCCGTGGGGATGCGTCCGCCACTGATGTAGACCTCCCAGCGCGAGGGATCCGACCCGACGCGCTTCGCGTCGACCGCCAACACGATGCACTGGCTGCCAAAGCGCTCGGCGCCCGCGGTGAGGATCTCCGGCGTGCGCACTGCAGCGGAGTTGATGCTCACCTTATCGGCGCCGGCCAAAAGCAGGTTCCGGACGTCGTCGCTAGTGCGTACCCCGCCTCCCACGGTGAAGGGCATAAAGACCTCGACCGCGACCTGGCGCACCACATCGATCATCGTCTTGCGCCCCTCATGCGTGGCGGAGATGTCCAGGAAGACCAGCTCATCCGCGCCCTGAGCGTCATAGACCCGGGCCTGCGCCACGGGATCGCCCGCGTCGCGCAGATTGACGAAATTGACCCCTTTGACCACACGGCCCTCTTTCACGTCCAGACAGGGGATGATACGTTTGGCTAACATTGTGCCTCCTTATGCACGCGCGACCGCAAGGGCCTCGGGTAACTGGATATGTCCCTCGTAGAGCGCCCGCCCAATGATCACACCCGCCAGTCCGGCTTGGTGGACCCGTTCCACATCGGCCAACGTCCTGACGCCGCCTGAAGCGATGACGTTCAGTCCGGTGGCGTCCTTGAGAGCGATCGTGGCCTCGACGTTGACACCGCTCCCCATGCCGTCGCGGGAGATATCCGTGAAGACGAGCCAGCTCCCGCCCATATCGGCCCAGCGCCGGGCCAGATCCTCCGCCGTAACCGGCGTCGATGCCTGCCAACCCCGAATCTGGGCGACCCCGTCGCGGGCGTCGATCCCCACCACAACGCGTTCGGGGCCAAACCTGGTCAAGGCCGCACTCACGAAGGCCGGATCTTCCACGAAGGCCGTACCTACAACCACACGCGCGACCCCAAGCTCCAACGCAGCGGAAAGCGATGCCAAATCCCGGATGCCGCCACCGAACTGGACCGATAAAGAGATCTCCAAGATTCGCGCCAGCGCCTGCCGGTTCTGACGACCGGCCTCACCAAAGGCACCGTCGAGGTTGACGACGTGCACCCAGGACGCCCCCGCCATCTCCCAACGTTGGGCAATGAGCAGCGGATCATCACTGTAGCTGGTCTCACGACCAGGATCTCCCTGCGCCAACCGCACAACACGCCCTTGGCGCAGGTCGATCGCGGGAAATACATCGAAACCACTCATGCATAAACCTCCATTGCGACGAAGTTGCGCAGAATGTGCAGCCCAAGCTGCTGGCTCTTCTCGGGATGGAACTGCACACCATAGAGCTTGCCGCGACCGACGACCGACGCAAAGGGGCCACCATAATCGGTCGTCGCGAGGATGTCATCCGGCGCGGCCTCGCAGTGGAATCCGTGGTTGAAATAGGTCCAAGTCCGCGTGGGAAGACCGTTGAGCAGAGGGGAAGGCACAACAGGCTCTACCAGATTCCACCCAGTATGTGGTACTTTGTAGACAGGATCGATGCTGAAGGGCACGACCCGCCCCGGCAGTAGGCCAAGACCCGGATATCCGCCAAGCTCCTCACCGTACTCGAAGAGCACCTGCATCCCGACGCAGATCCCCAAGAACGGCACGCCTCTAGCCACCACCTCGTGAATGGACGCCAGGAGATCCAGACGTTCCAGGCTCATCATACAGTCGGCAAAGGCGCCGACGCCGGGCAGGACGACCTTATCCGCAGCCCGTACCACATCCGGTGCCTGCGTGAGCTGGACACTGCCTCCCACAGCCAGCAAGGCCTTGTGCACAGAGCGCACATTGCCTGCCCCGTAGTCGATCAGAGCGATCATCAAAGGACGCCTTTCGTCGATGGAATCGCATCCCCGCGTCGCGGGTCAACCCGCGTCGCAGCATCGAGGGCACGGCCCAACGCCTTGAACAAAGCTTCCGCCTTGTGATGGTCGTCGCGCCCATACAGGATCTGGACGTGGACGTTGGCCCGGGCCGTCACGACGAAAGATTCAAAGAAGTGCTCCCACACCGTCACCGGCACCCCGCCGACGTCCAGACCGGTCCAGTCGATGTTCACCACGGCATAGGGTCGACCGGACAGGTCCACGGCGACAAACCCCAATGCCTCATCCATCGGGACGTAGCACGATCCCATCCGCACGATCCCCTTGCGCTCCCCGAGGGCCTGGTCGACCGCTGCCCCCAGTGCCAGCGCAACGTCCTCCACGGTGTGGTGGGTATCCACCTCGAGGTCGCCGGCGGCCCGCACCTTAAGGTCAAACATGCCGTGCGCAGCGATATGGGCCAACATATGGTCCAGAAAGCCGATACCCGTCGCGATGTCGTGGTCTCCCCTGCCGTCCAGATCGAGCGCAATCTGGATCCGTGTCTCCCGTGTCTCGCGGCTGATCTCACCTTTGCGCATCTCTGACTCCTTTCCTGGACTGAATACGCCGGTCCCCCTAGCCGTGCCGCTGCAGCCCCGCGAGCGCAGCGAGCACGGCGTCCGTCTGTTCTGGCTTTCCCACGGTGAAACGCACGTGGTCACTGAGGCGCGGTGTGCGATAGTAACGGATAAGAATCCCTTCGCCCTCCAGCGCTAACTTGAGCGCCGCAGCATCACGCCCCAGCACCTGACAGAGGATAAAGTTGGACTGCGAAGGATAGGGACGCAGGTACGGCACTGAAGCCAACCCTGTCAGAAAGCGGGCTCGCTCATCGATGATACGCGCTACCTTATCCTCAAGCCAGGGAAGATCCCCAAGGGCCGCGATCGCTGCCGTCGATGCCGCGACAGAGACATTGTAAGGCTGTTTGATCTTCCACAGATGGGGCATTAACGGTGCGGGAAAGGCGCCGTACCCCACGCGCAGACCAGCCAGCCCCGCCAGTTTGCTGAAGGTCCGCAGCACGATGAGGTTGTCACGGTCTGGGACCTGACGAATGCGACTCCGTTCCCGGCCTGCGAACTCCACATAGGCCTCATCCAACACGACGACGAGGGGCAACGCCAGCAGCCGCTCCAACACCGCATCCGGCAGCCAACTGCCGTCCGGATTGTTGGGCGACGCGACAAAGATCAGCTTCGGTCGCTGCGTCAAGGGCAGCTCGTCTACCCCGACGGCAGCCTCAATGCCCTCGATATCGAGCGAGAAATCCTCATGCCGCGGCACGGAGATGAC
>JAFGNI010000134.1 GCA_016927095.1 Anaerolineae bacterium
AGCTACAGCTTTGCACTGGCGCTCGAGCACTACAGCCTGCAGCTCCAACAGCCGCAACCGCCCGGTTTCCCCGTCTATGTCGCCCTAGCAAGGATGCTCTATGCGCTGCGACCCGATCCGGTGTTGGCGCTCACGCTGCTGAGCGCGATCTGTGGCGCCGTGTCCGTCTGGCTGATCTACCAGCTTGGCCGGGTATGGGAGCCCCGGAGCCGTTTCCCTGGCCTCTATGCCGCGCTGCTCTTCGCCGTCATCCCTGTCAGTTGGCTGACCAGCGACAAGGCCCTCAGCGATATGCCCGGCCTTGCGGCGACGTTGCTCAGTCTGTTGCTCTGGGTGCGATGGCGGCAAGGGTGCCACCGCGAAGCGCCCTACGCCGCTGCCGTAGTCACGGGGCTGTCGTTGGGAGTCCGGCCCCACAACATCCTCCCGGTGGTGCTATGCGCCGGCGCATATCTGGTCCAGGATATCGTGCATGGGCGCGCCCGACCTCTTCGCAGCACGCTGCTGCTCTGGCTGAGAGCGGGCGGCGCCGGGCTGGTGGGCGTCCTGGTGTGGTTGATCCCCACAGCAGCGATATCCGGTGGGTTTCGCACCTATCTGGCGCTCGTCAGCGCCCATGCTGGCCACGTAGGGCGGGCCGACGCGCTGTTCGGTATGGGCGAACCCGTGGCCCGCGCTTTGTGGAGCCGGCTTATCGCCTTTGCCGACACGGGCCTGATATCGCTCGCAGGCATGGGTCTCTATGGGCAGAAGATCGGGACAACCTGGCGCCACATCGCTTGGGGCCTCTTCGCTGTGCCGGGGCTCCTCGGCGCCGGTTGGCGGCGCCGGCAGACACGCCGGCTGGCGGTCTGGTGGTCCGCCGTCGCGCTGCAAATCCTGGCCTTCGAGGCGCTGGATCGTCCCCGGCTTCTCTTGCCGCTCCTACCTCCCCTCGTGCTGCTGATCGCCGCCGGCTGGGCGCGCATCGCGCGCCCCCGGTGGCTGCGTGCCATCGTGCTCAGCGTGAGTTTCCTAGCCATCCTCCTGCAGACAGTGCCCTTGGTCACACAGTTATCGCAGGAACAGGCACCGCCGGCACAGGCCACCGCGTACATCGCCGCACACTATCCCGCCGGTCGGACATGGGTCGCGGCAGCCGGCTCTTTCCGCGCAGCGCAGGTCGCGCTGCCCAACTACCCGCTGATCTACCTCTATACCTTCGACCCGGGGGCTGTGGCGGACAGGTTAGCATCCGGGCCGACCTATGTCGCGATCCTGGATCGGGACCAATTCACCTCCGACGCCCTGGATGTTCTACCGCGGGGCAACACGCTGGTGACGGTGGAGGACCGGCTCTTCAGCAGGGATCGGAACGTGCACACCCAACACGACCAGGTCCGCCTCCAGGTCCTAGCGCCCCCGGAGCTCGTGCCGCTGGAAGCCCTGCGGCTCCCAACGAATGGATGCGTGGACCTGGGAAGTGGGGAAGAGGGGCGCTATCTAGGGCCGGGGTGGTTCCGCCCGGAACAGGTGGGAGGCACGACGGCTCGTTGGGCTGGCGGCGAGCCCATCGCCGTGCTACGCATGCTCTTGGATCCGGTGCCCGGTCAGATACTGCGGTTCCGGGCTCTGGCCTATCCCCCAGAACAGGTGGTGACCGTCATCCTGGATGGACAAGGCCTGGGGACCTTCGCCCTGACCGAGACATGGACCGAGACGGACGTGGCCCTACCCCGGGATCTCGCGGCTCAGGGGGAGGCCACCGTCGTGGAGTTGGCGCACCGCGCGATCCAGTCGCCTTACGCCACGACCGGCGGGACAAGCTCCGACCGGCGTGAGCTGGCGGCGGCCTATGACTGGATCTGCGTCGGCCTGCCTCAGGAAACCTCACCGGAGGACTGAAACCACCGCAACGCCTCAGGCTTGATGTGCCCGCGCACGCGATCCCCTACCCGCGGCAGCTCTGCCCCCATATCGATCGCCAGGGATAGCGCAACACCTGTGCCGCCGGTGTCACCCACCGCATCCCCCTCAACGTGAAGACGCACCTTCGTGATACGGCCCTGGAAGATGGCGTGCGTCACGGTTGCGACAAAGGCATTGAGGGATGGGGACGCATCGCCGGTGGTGTTGTTGGCATCCGGCGTGATCTCAATACCCCACGGCAGCACGAGAATCGTCCCGGTGTCGCCAGATTGAGCGCTTGAGGAGGCACCAGAACCCGCGGGCGCAAGCGCCAGCCGTCCCAACGGGGAGCTCACCAGGTCTTCATCCAGCCGGGTCGCGGCGAACAGGTTGGTGAGGCCCAGAAATCGCGCGACCCATGGCGTCAGCGGGTTCTGGTAGATCTGTTGCGGCGTGCCCACCTGCACGATCTGCGTCGCGTGCAGAACCGCGACCCGATCCGCCAACGAGAAGGCCTCTGTCTGGTCGTGCGTGACGGCGATCGCGGTGACGCCGACCTCTCGTAAAATCTCCCCCAGATCCTCCAGCAATCGCTCGCGCAACGTGCGGTCGAGGGAGCCCAGAGGCTCGTCCAGCAGAAGCAGCTCGGGCGCCGGGGCTAGACTGCGAGCCAGTGCCACCCGTTGCCGCTCGCCTCCCGAGAGCTGCGCCACACTGCGGTCGTCGAAGCCGGAGAGACCCACCAGCCCAAGCATCTCCTGAACGCGCGCATGGATCTTGGGGCGGGGCCGGTGCTGCATCCGCAGGCCAAAGGCCACGTTCTCCGCAACCGTGCGGTGCGGGAAGAGCGCATATTCCTGAAACATCAGGACGATACCGCGCTTGTGAGCCGGCATATGCGCGACATCCCGGCCCCGCAGCAACACGCGTCCACCTTCGGCTGACTCCAGGCCGGCGATGATCCGCAGCAGCGTCGTCTTGCCACTGCCCGAGGGACCCAGTAGGCTGACAATCTCCCCGCGCTCAATGGAGAGCGAGAGATCGCTCAGCAGGGGAGCTGCCTCGTAGGTTTTGTAGATGTGTTCGATCTCAAGATATGCCATGGGGATCTGGGCCTCAGAAAGCTTGGACCCCGGGCGGGCGAAGACGCTCAATGGCGACGAATCCAGTCACACAGACCGTCATCAGAATCGTTGACATCGCTAAAGCTTGCCCATAGTTCATAGCACCCGGTCGGGAGAGGAATCGATAGATGGCGATGGGAATCGTCGGCAGCTCGGGGCGAGCGATCATCGATGTGGCGCCAAACTCGCCCATCGAGATCGTGAAGGCGAAGACCGCACCGACAGCCAGGGCGCGCCAGGCAATAGGCAAGTCCACCTCCCCGACAACACGCAGGGGTGGCGCGCCCAGGAGCGCAGCGGCCTCACGGAGGTCTGGGCGGATGGACTGGAGGGCGGGCAGGACACTCCGGATAACAAAGGGAAGCGCGACCAGAGTGTGGGCCAGCACGATCAGGAGCACCGTGCCCCGGAGATCCAGGGGAGGCCGGTCCATCGCCAGCAGATACCCAAAGCCCAACGTGACGGCAGAGGTGCCCAGCGGCAACATAAAGAGCGCATCCACAAACCAACCGTGACGCTGACGGAGAAGTGCCAACGACGTCAACAGCCCCAACGCCAGCGCAAGGCCCGTGGTCATCACCGCGACCCTCAAGGAATTACCCACGGCGGCTAGCGGGGGCACGTAGAAGACGCCATGACGCGGGTTCTGGAAGAGCGCGGCGTAGTACTGGAGACCCGAACCCAGAGAGCGCACCAGCAGCGTGGCAAGAGGAAGTGCTAACAGCCCCAGCATCAGCATCAGATTGCCGACCAAGAAAGCAACCTCCAGCGGCTTCTCCACGCGACGCTGCGTCACCCACTGGGGCTTGAGTTCCAGAGGACGCGTCACCCGCTTCTGCAGTCTCGTGTAGACCAGCATCAGTGTCAAGGTGAAGAGGATCTGCACCAGTGAGAGCGCAGCAGCCAGCGGCAGGTTGGCGAAGTTGATCGTCTGACGGTAGATCTCGACCTCAAGGGTCGCGAACTGGGAGCCACCCAGGATGAGCACCACGCCGAAGCTGGTGAAGCAGAAGATGAAGACCAGAATGCCCGCTGTGATCACCACGGGCCGCAGCAGCGGCAAGGTCACCTCCAGAAAGACACGCCACGGAGACGCCCCCAGCGTGCGGGCAGCCTGCTCCAGGTAGGGGTCAAGGGTGGACCAGAACCCTCTCACCATCCGCACGACCACAGCGTAGTTGTAGAAGACGTGCGCGATCAGGACAGCCACCAACGTATAGCGGAGATCAAGCCCGAACCATCGCGCCAGCAGAGAGCTGGGCCCGAAGATGGTGTTGAAAGCCGCGGCGACGACAACCGTCGGCAGCACAAAGGGCACCGTCACCAGCGCCTGAAGCAGCTGCTTGCAGGGGAATTGGTAGCGGGCAAAGATATAGGCACCGGGGATGCCCAGCAGCAGTGTCAGCACGGTGGAGAGCAGCGCCTGCCCCAAGGTGAATCCGATCACCCGCCCCATGCCGGGCGAGAGCAACCGCCGGATCAGGGTCCCGAGCGCCAGATGGGCCTGTCCCTGCAGGCTCACCTTCGCGATCTCAAACAAAGGGTAGAAGTAGAAGATGAGCAAAAAGACGGAGGGGACGACAAGAAGGGCAATGATCGCCCATCGGCCACGCCGCTGGCCATCCGCCGCCGCACGCCGCCCCCTTACCGCCCCACCGCCCGGCAGGATCAACGCAGACTACCTCAGCACCACATCCGTCCACGCCTGAACCCACGCCTCGCGATTCTGCTCAATGGCACTTGGCGCCATGGTGGCAGGCGCCTCTGCTCTGATGGCGTGCTCGACGAAGACTTCAGGCAGCGCGACCGCCTCATTGACGGGGAAGACAAACATATGCAGCGGGATATCTCGCTGGAAGGTGTCACTCAGGACGTAATCCACGAAGGCCTCGGCAAGGTCACGGTTCTGACCATTGCGCAGGATGCCCACGAACTCGATCTGCCGGAAGCAGGTACCCGGTGCCACCACCGACCCGGTCGGCGGGGTCTCCAGTGGCTCCTCGCTGAAGACCACCTCAGCTGCAGGGCTCGTGGCGTAGCTCACCACGATGGGCCGGGTACCGATTCTGAACTCCCCGTAGTACGCATTGTCCCAGCTATCGACGACAAGCACGTCGTTGTCTCTAAGCTGCTGCCAGTAGTCCAGATAGCCGTCCTCGCCGAAGACAGAAATCGTCGTCAGCAGAAAGGCTAGCCCTGGGGACGAGGACGCTGGATTCTCGACCACCAAGAGGCCTTCGTAGGCCGGATCGGCCAGGTCTTCCAACGTCTCGGGGACGGCCGAACCACCCTCGGCGAAGAAAGCCCGGTCGTAGTTGAGACAGACATCGCCGTAGTCAACCGGCGTGACCCGGTGTTGTTCGTCGAGGATGTAGGCCTCGGACACCACACCAAGGTTGCCGGATTCGTAGGGCTCAAAGATGTCGCCCTCAAGCGCGCGGCTGAGGAAGGTGTTGTCCACCCCATAGAGCACGTCGGCCTGGGGATTGTCCTTGCTCAGAATCGCCTGGCTGATCATCTGCCCTGTGTCGCCGGCATCCAGGAATTGCAGCGTGGCGTTATGCTCGGCCTCAAAGCCTGCAATCGTCTCCTCACCAATATCGAAACTGCTGTAGGTCATGACGCGCAGTACGCGCGGCGCCGCAGCCGTCTCGGTTGGTGTAGGCGCATCCGTGGGCGCGGTTGGCTCCGTGCCCGTAGCACACGCCGTGAGCAACAGCAACAACACGCAGCTAACAAACCAACGTTTCATCATCCACCTCCATAAGCCAAGCTTCTCGCACATGGAGATAGCCCGGCACTAGACCGGCAGTCGCCAGCCAGAAGCAGGCTATACGCGGCACCTCAAGGTGCGTCAAAGACTTGCCCGTGAAAACACCAGAGCATCCCTGAACCGAGCTCTATCGCAGCAGTGTCGGACACCAGTCGATTGCTCACGCCTCGGGCCGGACCGAAGGCCAGCGTCTCCTCAGCCAGGGGGAATTGCAGGCCTTCTGTGGTCACATCTTCGGCCGGGCCCCCCAGCGGGATCAGAGAGAGTCGATCGCCGGCTGTGCCACGCACTGTCAGCCGTTCACCCCCCCGGATCACGCGCACTGTCCACGCCCCATCAACCATCCACACTGGGTGGCCCGCCAAGTCAGGGAGCGCCAGGAGGAGCAGGTTCGCCAGCGCCTGATCGGGCCGGCCACCAAAAACCCCCAGAATCACGATCTCGTCAACGTTGGGCTGGGCAGCAGCCCAGATCAGGGCCAGTTCGAGGTCGGTCTCGTCTTTGGCAACGGGCGACCTGTGAAACTCAGTACCCCCACCTTGAAGCTCGGCCTGTAACGCCGCCGAGATAGAATCCAGATCACCGATCACATGATCCAAGGTCAGTCCCGCAGCGCGTGCGTGCACAGCACCACCATCTGCAGAGATCAGCAGGCTATCGGGCGCGGCCCACCGGTCGGCTTCCGCAGCCGGATCATCCATCACGCCGTTGGCAAACACGACAATGCGCATCTGATCACCTTTGCATGCCAAGAAAACGAAATCCCCGCGAGCCAATGGAGGCTGGGCGGGGATCGATATCACCTGTGCGCTCCCTCCGCTGGCATGATCCAGATCAGGTTTTAGGGTCGGTGCCACAAGCACCCTCTCAGCCCGAACGCGGGCTCCCCTGGCTATTTGCCGACTCTACCTGCAGTCACCTGCATACTACCTGCATACAAGTGCAGGCTATCTCTGTCAAAGACCTAATTAAAGTATAGCAGCGTTTGGCTTTTTGTAAAGCACTCGCTTCTTTATGCCTATGAACCAGGTATAATAGCGCCTTAAGCTGGCCAAGGAGGAGCGGGACGCATGACAAGCACCATTGTGATGAAGTTCGGGGGGACTTCTGTCGGCAATGCGGAGGCCATCGCCCAGGCGGCGAGCCTCGTCCGCCAGGAAGCCGAGAACTGGGAACGCGTCGTCGTGGTGGTCTCGGCCATGCGTGGCGTGACCGACGCGCTGATTGAGGGCGCGCGCACGGCAGAGCAAGGTGATCCCGAGACCTATCGCGGCATCGTGTCGGACCTCAGAGTCCGTCACACGCTGGTGGTCGCGGCGCTGATCTCAGACGCCGAGGTGAGGACGTCGCTGCTCAGGACAGTCGATGCCTATCTAGACGAGTATGCGACCTTCTGTCACAGCGTCCACGTGCTCGGCGAAGTCACGCCGCGCGCCATGGACACGATCAGCTCTATGGGCGAGCGCGTGAATGCCCGCGTCGTTGCGGCCCACTTGCGAGAGCAGGGAGTGGCAGCCGAGGCCGTCGATGCGACGGACCTGATCGTCACCGACGACCGATTCCAGCAGGCCGTGCCGCAGATGGCCGAGACGAGGGTGCAGGTACAGAAGAACCTTGTGCCGTTGCTGGAGGAGGGCATCATCCCCGTCGTGACAGGCTTTATGGGCGCCACCAGGACCGGTATCACCACCACCCTGGGACGCGGCGGCAGCGACTACAGCGCCTCCGTTCTTGGCGCCGCGTTGGATGCAGACGAGGTCTGGACGTGGACCGATGTCGACGGCGTACTCACAGCCGACCCGCGCATTGTCGCGGATGCCCATATCATCCCAGAGCTGTCGTACAGTGAGGTGAGCGAGCTCGCCTACTTCGGTGCTAAGGTCCTCCACCCCAAGACGATCCGTCCCGTCGTCGAGAGCAACATCCCCCTCTGGGTCAAGAACACCTTCAATCCCACATGTCCTGGAACGCGTATCATCGCCGAACCCAATGGCACACCGGGTATGGTCAAGGCCGTGACGGCGATCCAGGGACTGAGTATGGTGACCGTGGAAGGACGGGGCATGATGGGCGTGCCGGGTATTGCCGCACGCACCTTCTCTGCCGTGGCCAGCCAGGGGGCAAGCGTGCTGATGATCTCGCAGGCGTCCTCCGAGCAATCGATCTGCTTCGTCATCCCGTCACCGGATGTGCCGGCGGTGATCACCGCCATCGAGGAGGCATTGGCGCTGGAGCTGAGCCGGCGCGATATCGAGCGCGTCTGGGCCCTTGACGACGTGGTCATCGTCTCCGCCGTGGGTGCCGGCTTGCGGGGCACGCCGGGTGTTGCCGCGAAGCTCTTCAGCGCGCTGTCTGCCAAAGAGATCAACATCATTGCCATCGCGCAGGGATCCTCGGAGTGCAGCATCTCCCTGGTCGTGGACAGCACACAGGCTACGCCCGCGGTCACGCAGATCCACAGGGAGGTTATCAACCATGTCGCCGCGTAGACGCATCCGCGTAGGGATTCTGGGGGCAACGGGCGCCGTCGGCCAACGCTTCGTCCAGTTGTTGGCCGACCATCCGTGGTTTGAGATCACGGCTTTGGCGGCTTCGGAACGGAGCGCCGGAAGCCGGTATGGGGACGTCTGTCAATGGGTCCTCCCCGGTGATCCACCGGCGGCAATTGCCGGGCAGACCGTGGCGCCTCTCAGGCCTGATCTGCCAGCCGAGATCATCTTCTCGGCACTCCCCTCAGACATCGCCAGGGATGTAGAACCGGATTTCGCCAGGGCCGGCTACCTGGTTTGCTCCAACGCCTCGGCCTACCGGAGTGTTGACGATGTGCCTTTGCTGATCCCGGAGATCAATGCCGACCACGTAGCCCTTGTCGAGCACCAGCGGCGCGAGCGCGGTTGGTCGGGTCTGATCGTGACGAGCCCAAATTGCACCATCACAGGCGTCGCCATCGCCCTGAAGCCCTTGCACGATGTTTTCGGGGTTCGCAAGGTCTTTATGGCCTCGATGCAGGCGGTCTCCGGTGCCGGGTACCCTGGGGTCGCCTCGCTGGATATCATCGGCAATGTCGTGCCCTATGTTCCAGGTGAGGAGGAGAAGTTCCAGCAGGAGCTGGGCAAACTCCTCGGGGCTTTGACGAAGGATCACATCGTGCCACCGGACCTGGTGGTGAGCGGACATGCCAACCGCGTCCCGGTTCTCGACGGGCACACCGTGAGCGTCTCGGCGGGCTTCACGCGTCGACCAGTACCGGAGGCGGCGCGGGAAGTGTTGAGGGACTACGTTCCGCCTGCGATCTGCCAACAACTGCCCAGCTCGCCAGAGCGTCTGATCCACGTCAGGACCGAGCCTGATCGCCCACAGCCGCGGCGAGATCGCGATGCCGCTGGGGGGATGGCTGTCAGCGTAGGTCGAATTCGTCCATGCCCGATTCTCGATCTGCGCTTCACGACGGTCGCGCATAACACCCTCCGGGGGGCAGCAAGTGGCGCCGTTCTCAATGCCGAGCTTCTGGTCGCCGGTGGCTACACCCAGCCCTAAGGACACACAGGCACAGGACTGAACATGAAGAACTACGGACTCACGTCGGTCGCTACCTTTCTGGGCGATAACATCGTCTACCGCAACTTACAGCCCATGGACCGGCGGCTGCCGGCGTTTGCTGATATCGCTCAAGAACTGGGCATCAGCACGAAGGCTGCACCGCGGAAAAGCGAAGACCACTACGCGCGCGTCATGGCCCATCTCCTACGCTATGCCCGATCGCTAGAGGGCAGCGATGCTACGATAGAGCGCCTGATCTATGTGGGTGACACGCGGCTCAACGATGGGACGGCTTTCACCAACCTCTGCCGGGCCGGCGGTTGGCCGGGCATCGCCTTCATCGGTTCCGAAAAGCCACAACCCCCAGCGGTGCAGCTGGTCACGGGAGATGATGGCCCACAATGGGAGGGGACGCCCAGAGAACATCCGCTATACCTAGCGAACCGCTGGGCTATGCTGGAGGACTTCGACCGCTATTGCCGCAGCAGCGGGCTCCCGGTCGATGGTCGCGCAGCGGTGATCCTTGACCTGGACAAGACGACGCTCGGCGCTCGGGGGCGTAACGATCACGTGATCAACGCGGCCCGCCTCGAGGCTGTCCGGCAGACCGTGCAACACCTGCTGGGCGACGCCTTTGACCTGAAGGCCTTTGAACAGACCTACAATCTGTTCAACGAACCCGAGTTTCACCCGTTTACGACGGACAACCAGGACTACCTTGCCTATCTGTGCCTGATCCTGGGCAGCGAGCTCTTTGCGCCGGATGAACTGGTGGTGCAGATCCGTACCGGCGAGCTCAAGAGCTTCGTCCAGTTCATGGATGCGATAGAGGCCCGAGCCGAAGACCTTCCTCGTGGCCTGAGGACGCTTCACAACGACATCTATGATCGTGTGAAGGCCGGCGATCCGACCCCCTTCAAGGCATTTCGATACACCGAATACCAGACCACTGTAGGGCGTATGGGCGCGCTGGCAGCCGATGCCGGCGCGGAGGCGCTGCTGGATCACGAAATCGTCATCACACAGGAGGTCAGGGAGATCGCCCTGACCTGGCGAGCCCGCGGCGCGCTGCTCTTTGGCCTTTCCGACAAGCCCGATGAGGCCTCAATCCCCACGGCAGCAATGGCCGCGGAAGGCTACCAACCCATCCACCGGCAGCAGACTCATGCCGTCGGCGCCGAGCCACCTGCGCCGGATGCAACCAAGGGGGAGAGCGCCTAGATGCTGATCGGCCACATTGGAGTTGCACTGTTGCAACATCGCTTGCTGGATACGGACCTGGGGCTGACGATGTCCGGTGCTCTGTTTCCGGACGCCCTCGACAAGACCCTCTGTCAGGTCCTAAGGCTCACGCCCAGCGGGCGCATGTGGGGTCACACAACGTTGAGTGTGGGCACGACGACCTTGCTGGTTGCCTTGATGGGTGGAAGCCGAGCAGCCCGCAGCTGGCTGCTCGGGTATCTGGGACACCTGCTGGCGGATCTCGAGGGACCGATCCCCTGGTGGTACCCGTTCAGGACCTATGAATTCGACCCATCGCCGGGGTTTGCAGAGATCTTTCAGCGCTTCACAGAGGACAAATCCGAGGTGCTCTTTGAGATCAGCCTGCTCGGGCTCGGCCTATTAGCGCTTGGCATAGGCCGCAAGGCTTAGCCACGCTGCGGAGCTCAGCGCATGCTCTTCGGGCATCTAGCGGTCTCGGCACTGGAACACCGGTATCTGAAGGCGGAATTCGCGCCGGTGATGGTCGCGGCGGTCTTCCCTGACGCTGTGGACAAGGTCCTTCACTATGTGGCGGGCCAGACGGAGGCGGGGCGCTCGTGGGGGCATACCCTCTTCGCCGTGCTTGTCACAACCGTCCTAGTCCGGGGCATCTGGGGCCAGCAGAACGCAAGGAGTTGGGCCCTGGGCTACCTTTCCCATCTGCTCTGTGATATCGGCGGCGTCGTACCTTGGCTCTACCCCCTAGCCGCGTATGAGTTCCCGGTCTCTGAGGGATTCGCCATGACGCTTTGGCAATCACTCACCAACATCCCCAAGATGATCCTGGAGCTCGCACTCTCCATCTGGGCATTGGTTGGGCTGTGGCCCCGCGTGGTCGATCTGAAGGATCGAGGGTATCATCTCGCCTGGCTCCCGCACGGGGAAAGCGCGCACGACGCCGGCGAGGGGCCCCGTCAGAGATGAACCGCAGCACCACAGGAATGGAGCGTCCGCCAAGGAGGACAGGATGGCCTATCATAGCTGGCTGGAGTGTATTCGCGGCTGTGGTCGTCGCTACTCGATCTTCGACGTTGTCTACCGCTGTGAGGACTGTGGCGGACTGCTAAACGTAGAGCACGACATTGAGGCACTGCGGGATCGCTCCGCTACCGCATGGCAAGCGCTCTTCGAGCAACGGACACGCACAACGGAGTGGCCCTACGGGAGCGGGGTTTGGGGGAAGAAGGAGTTCGTCTGCCCGGAGGTCGACAACGACAACGTCGTCTCGATGTACGAGGGCCACACCAACTCCTTCTGGGCCGAGCGCCTGGGCAAAGAGATCGGGGTCTCCGACCTCTGGATCAAGCTTTGCGGCAACAGCCATACGGGCTCCTTCAAGGACCTGGGGATGACCGTGCTCGTCTCCGTCGTCCGTCAGATGATCGCGGACGGTAAGGAGATCCGCGCGGTGGCCTGCGCCTCCACGGGCGACACATCCGCCGCTCTCGCCGCCTACGCAGCCGCCGCCGGCATTCCCGCCGTGGTCTTACTGCCCAAAGGTAAGGTGTCCACAGCGCAACTGATCCAGCCCATCGCGAACAACGCCCTGGTGCTCTCGTTGGACACCGACTTCGACGGCTGCATGGCCATCGTGAAGCAGATCACGGAGGATCCCACCGTCTACCTCGCCAACTCGATGAACGCCCTGCGGATGGAGGGCCAGAAGACCGTCGCCTTCGAGATCGTGCAGCAGTTCGACTGGCAGGTGCCCGATTGGATCATCGTTCCCGTCGGCAACCTCGGCAACGTCAGCGCGCTGGGCAACGGGTTTCTGCTGATGAAGGAGTTGGGCATGATCGACCGGCTGCCGCGCATCGCCTGCGCCCAAGCCGCACGGGCCAATCCGCTCTATCTGAGTTATCAGACCGGCTTTGAGGACTTCCGTCCGGTGACGGCCCAGAAGACGCTCGCCAGCGCTATCCAGATCGGGAATCCGGTAAGCTACGAGCGCGCGGTCAAGGTCCTGCGCGCTTTTGACGGCATCGTCGAGCAGGCCACTGAGGACGAACTGGCAAATGCCGCCGCCCGGGCCGACCGGACGGGGATGTACAGCTGCCCGCACACCGGCGTGGCCCTAAGCGCGCTCTTCAAGATGACGGAGCGCGGCCAAATCAGACCCAACGACCGCGTCGTGGTCATTTCCACAGCACACGGCTTGAAGTTCACGAGCTTCAAGGTCGGCTATCACGAGGAGACGCTGCCGGAGGTCGTATCGCGATACAGAAATCCGCCGGTAGAGCTACCGGCGGATTACGATGCGGTGCAGCGGGCCATCGACCAAGCCATCCGGTAACGGAGGTCCGGAGGTCAGTCGGTGGGATGGCGCACGGTCAGATCACGTCCAGCTCCTTGCCGATCATCTCGAACTTCTCTAGTCCGTAGTCCAGGTCGTCCTTGGAGAGCGCCGCCGAGATCATCACGCGGATGCGGGCCAGACCCTGCGGCACCGTGGGGAAGCCCAGCGCCATCGCGAAGACCCCCTCATCGAAGAGGCGGCTGCTAAAGGCCTTGGCCAATTTCACATCCCCCAGCATGACCGGTGTAATCGGCGTCACGCTGTTGCCGACATCGAAGCCCAGATCCGCCATCGCGGACTTGAAGTAGTCTGTGTTCTCCCAAAGGCGGTCCACGAGATCGGTGGAGGCGGAGAGCACCTTCACCGCAGCTAGACAGGCGGCAGAATCCGCAGCGGTGACGGCGTTGGAGAAGAGGAACGGGCGGGCTCTCTGCTTAAGGTAGTCAACGATCACGCGCTTACCGGCCACGATACCGCCGATGGCGCCGAAGGCCTTGGAGAACGTGCCGATCTCGACATCGAACTTCCCATGCAAGCCAAAGTGATCTACGATGCCGCGCCCGCCCCGGCCCAACACGCCCTCGCCGTGGGCATCGTCCACCATCGTCATCAATCCATAGCGCTCGGCGACTTCGTAGATCTTGTCCAGGGGCGCGATGTCCCCATCCATCGAGAAGACGCCGTCGGTGACCACCAGCCCGCGCCGGTACTGGGGCAGATGCTCCTTGACCTTCGCCTCCAGATCCCCAGCATCCGTATGCTCGTAGACGACGATCTTGGCCCGGCTCAGGCGCGCCCCATCGATGATGCTGGCGTGGTTGAGCCGGTCCGAGAAGATCACGTCCTCGCGCCCGACCAGAGGCGGAATGGCGGCCTGATTCGCGACGAAGCCGGCCTGCACATAGAGGGCGTCCTCCACGCCCTTGAACGCGGCCACGGCCTTCTCCAGTTCGATGTGGAGCGCGAGCGTACCAGCGATGGAGCGGACGGCGGTGGGGCCGACACCGAAATCATCGACGGCCCGTTTCGCCGCGTTGACCAATCTCGGATCGTTGGCGAGGCCTAGGTAGTTGTTGGTGCACAAGTTCAGGACCCGCTTGCCGTCCACCTCCATCCAAGCACCAGGCGGCGATTGGATCACGCGAAGGTTGATGAACAGACCACTCTCCCGCAATGATGCCAGTTCGTCCTCAATCCAAGCAAGTTTAGTCTCGACCATTCGGGTTTCCTTTCACTCCCGGTGATGTGGACCGGCCCGATACATTTCTGCCGGCTCTGTCATCTCCAAAGGCACGCGCTCAACGACATACTCAGTATAGCACCCCGCCCTTCGGGGGCCAACGGTGGAGCCGCACTTGGCCCCAAGACAGATGTCATCCAGGATCACGGCAGAGCCCTCTCAGCTTTCGCCCCAGACGGCCTTCGTGGTATACTGACGGTTATAGTCGGCACCACCGGTCACCCGCATCCGCCAGGTGCTGGTACCGTCCCGGCCACATGAGCCCGAAACCGAAGCCTATAGGAGAATCGAAGATGAAGCATTTCCTCACGTTAGCAGACCTCGATCCGAAAACCATGCGCGCCATCTTGGATCTGGCTGTACAGATCAAGCAGGCGTGGCGAGACGGCGGTAACAAGCCCTACCTCCAGGGCAAAGTGCTCGGCATGATCTTCCAGAAACCCAGCCTGCGCACGCGCGTCTCGTTCGACGTTGCCATGCTGCAGTTGGGTGGGAATGCTCTCTACCTCTCCCCCGATGAGATCCAGCTGGGCAAGCGCGAGAGCGTCGCCGACGTGGCCCGGGTAGTCTCCCGGTATGTAAATGTGGTGATGGCCCGCGTCTTCGGCCACTATGATGTCGTCGAGCTCGCTAAATACGCTTCTGTCCCGATCATCAATGGGCTCTCCGACTTCGCCCATCCTTGCCAGGGCATGGCCGACTTCCTCACAATTCTGGAACACAAGGGGGACTTCGCGGGGCGCAAGCTGGCTTACTTGGGTGACGGCAACAACGTGTCCACGTCGCTGCTCTTCGGCGCGGCGTTGTTGGGCATGGATTTCACCATTGCTACGCCGAGGGGGTATGAGCTCCATCCCGCCACGTGGGCGATCGGGGAGCGGCTGGCAGCGCAGACCGGCGCCACCATCACCGCGACCTACGACCCGGCAGAAGCTGCCACCGGGGCTGATGTCATCTACACGGACACCTGGGCCTCTATGGGTCAGGAAGCAGAAGCTGAGAAACGACGCCGGGTCTTCCCGCCCTTCCAGGTCAACGATGACAAGCTGGCCTTGGCAAAGGATGATGTCATCGTGATGCACTGCTTGCCCGCCCACCGGGGTGAGGAGATCACGGATGCTGTGGCAGACGGCCCGCACTCGGTGCTCTTCGACCAGGCTGAGAACCGGCTGCACGCGCAGAAGGCGATCTTGGTCTGGGCGCTCGACGCGGCCTGACAGAGCACGTGTCGGTCCAGCGCGGCAGCAACGTGCGGCGGCGTAGTCACAGTGCTGTCTCGTCGTGGCGTATCCGTAGTATGGGTCGGTTGGCGACTACAGCGTCGATGAAGGGGTGATCATGGCAGGGAACAGCTTGCGCTTTGAAGAAGCCATGCAGAAGGCCAATGACTTTGGCTGGGCAGAGGAATGGGACGCGGCGGTCAAGCTGTACCAACGCGCCCTGTCCGAGTTTCCGGACAGCGATTCTGCGCTCATTGGCTACGCCTGGGCGCTCCTCAACAATGAGCAGCTGGATGAGGCTCTCGAAGTCTATGAGCACTTGACCAAGGTTATCCCAACCGACCCAGGGCCCTACGAACGTTCGGCAGAGATCCTAGAACAGAGGGGGCAGGACAAATCGGCGGCGAACGCCTACATCGAGGCCGCGCACCGCTATGCCAAGCAGGGCCTCGGCGCCAGGCAGATGACGGCGTTGGAATCCACTGTCCGCCTGCGCCCCCAGGACAAGGATGCCTGGAACACATTACTGCAACTCTACCGCGTGCAGGATGAGAGGCAGAAGGCCGTGCACGCGGCTATCTGGCTCTCCTACCTCCTTCAGGACGAGGATCGCGACAGGGCCATCGGCCTGTGTCGCGAGGTGCAGGCCTTTGCCCCGCAGGACCCCCGGATGGGACAGATGGTCATCTTGCTGCAGAGCAACCGCAGGATTCCAAAACCGCCGCCGATTGGGTCCGAGGAAGAGATCGTGATCGACAGCGATCTTGATGCTGTGGACGCCCAGCAAGACGGTGGGACGCCGGTAGAGATGGCAAGGCAGCGGGCGTTGACCAAGCTGGCCGAGTCGATCTTTGCAGAAGACAGAACCACGCGGCGCGGGCCTTCAGAGATGGCGGTTGACGTGCTGATCAGCCGGGCCGTTGACGCGCAGACGCGAGGCGACGTCGAGGTAGCCATTCAGCACTATGAGGAACTCCTCGACACCGGGTTGTCGATGTCCTCGATTCACTTCAACCTGGGCCTGCTCTACAAGGAGCAGATGCGCTTTGACGAGGCCATTGCGCACTTCGAGGCCTCCAAGTCCGATCCAGAATACGTCTTGGGGAGCCATTTCTCACTCGGCGAGTGCTATCAAGCCCAGGGCGAGTTCCAGGAGGCCCTGGGCCACTTCTTGGAGGCCGTCAAAGTCGTGGACATCGCCACCATCGAGCGGGAGCATGTGGACGATCTGATCCGGGTCTACGAGGGACTCGCCCAGAACCTGGTCAATACCGGTGAGCCGCAACGCGCCGAGCAGGTCAGTGAGATGTTGGTCGAATTCCTGGGACGCCGTGGCTGGGAGGACAGCGCGGTCAAAGCCCGGAAGCGATTGGACGATCTGGCTCGCATGGGCACGGTTCTGAGCTTGGCCGAGTTGATCAGTCTGCCCGGTTCAGAGGATATCCTGCGCTCGATTGCGCGGGTCCAGGAGTACCAACGACGCAACCGGATCTACCTGGCCTTGGAGGAGATCTTCCAAGCCCTCAGCGTGACGCCGGACTACCTCCCGCTGCATCACCTACTGGGGATCCTGTTGCGGGACAACGGACACCTGGAGGAGGCCACACAGAAATTCCTGACCGTGGCCGAGACCTATGAGATCCGTGGGCAGTTTCCCCAGGCGCTGGCAACCTACGAGCTAATCCTAGACATCTCACCCTTGAACATTCCGGTGCATCGTCGCGTGGTGGAGGTCTTGACACAGCACGGCAGGATCGACGACGCGCTCCTGCAATACCTCCAGATGGCAGATGCCTACTACCAACTGGCACAGCCGGAACAGGCTCGGGACGCCTACACCGAGGCGCTTCGATTAGCTCCGCGTGGCACAGCAGATAGAGGCTGGCAGACACGCATCCTGCACCGGATGGCGGATCTGGATGTGCAGCGGCTGGATTGGTTGGCCGCGATCGAGGACAATGAAGACATCCTGCGGATCTCGCCGGATGATGAGCGAGCGCACTTGGCGCTCTACCGTCTCTATCCCAGGACCAACCGCCCTCACCTGGGAATCGCGGCCCTGGACAAGCTTATCAAGCGCTATCTCTCAAATCACAAGGTGACGAAAGCCCTGACCATACTCGAGGACCTCGTCGCAAGCGATCCGGAAAGCATACCTCTGCGCGTGAGAATCGCGCAGCTCTATCTGAACCTGGGCAGGCGGGATGAGGCACTGCACCATCTAGATGTCCTCGGCGACCTGCAGCTTGAGGCCGGATACCGCGATGCCGCAATCAAGACGATTGAGGCCATGCTGGCGCTGAATCCCGCAAACCGCGAAGCCTACGCCGATCTCTATCGAGAGATGGCAGGACGAGAACCCCCCGAACCCTGATCCTGACCTATGTGGAACCTGGAGTGGCTCATCCAACGGATATCCTGGACCGACATCCTGGATATTCTGCTGGTCGCGTTTCTCTTCTTCTGGGTGTTCTACGCCATCCGGGGCACACGGGCTGTGCCCCTGGTGCGTGGCATCACCGCGCTGTTGATCTCTTTGGCGGTGCTAACCCGGGTCATTGAGCTGCGGGCCTTCTCTTGGCTTGTCGAACAACTGCTTCCCGCGATTCTGTTTGGCATCCCCGTTCTCTTTCAGCCGGAACTCCGCCGGGCCCTGGAACAGCTGGGTCGCGGGCGCGTGCTGATCGTTTCCCAGAGAGATGCCGAGAAGTTCGAGAAGACGATCGAGCATACCGTTGCTGCCACGGAGCAGATGGCGGATCGCAGCGTGGGTGCCCTGATCGTCTTTGAGCGGCACACCGGCCTCCAGGAATACGTTGAGACCGGGATACCACTGGACGCCGACGTCTCTGTCGAATTGCTGCTGACGATCTTCGATCACCATACCATTCTGCACGACGGCGCCGTGATTATACGGGAAGGCCGCATTGCCGCGGCTGCTTGCGTGATGCCCTTGACGGCAGCCTTCCTGGCGGATCGCGAGCTTGGTCTGCGCCATCGCGCCGCGATTGGTATTACGGAAGATGCCGATGCTGTGGCGGTCGTCGTCTCCGAGGAACGGGGGGCGATCTCTCTGACGCACAGCGGTCGTATCATCCGTGACATCGACACGAAGCGTCTGGAATCCATCCTCCGTGCCTTCCTCATCCCGAGACAGCGCAAGGGCAATGGCCCCTTGGCACGGCTCCGCCAGCTTCTATGACGGGCGGGGTAGCGAACTAGGACTGCAAAATGAGTCGCTGGATTAGCCGAAACCTTAGCCTTCTGGTTGTATCGTTAGTGCTGGCCTTTTTTCTATGGGCGGTAGCGCTAGAAGCAGAGGATCCCACACGCCTCGACACCTATGGCAGCACCATCCCGGTGGAGCTGCGAGACTTGCCGGAGGATATGACGACCTACGGCACAGACAATCCCCGGGTCCGGGTCGACATCCTCGCGCCCCAGTCCGTCTGGTCCAATCTGACGGCTGATGACATCTCTGCCTATATCGATCTCACCGATGTTGCGACCGGCACGTTGACCCTGCCCATCCAGGTGAGCGTCAGACTGGAGCCTGCCGAGGTGAGAGCGATTGCCCCGGAGACGCTCGACTTAGTGGTCGAACGGATCGCGGAGAAAGAAGTTCCCGTCTTCCTGAGGGTTCAAGGGGCGCCAGCTATGGGATTCCGCTCGGAACCCGCCGAGCTCGCGCCACAGACGCTGCGCATACGGGGACCCGAGTCCAAGGTGGAGCAGGTGACCAAGGCGATGATCTCGGTCTCCGTTGAGGATCGACAGAGAAGCTTGCGCGGAGACTATGAACCACAGCTGGTCGATCAGGCAGAAAATCCAGTTGAGCAGGTCGAGGCAATTCCGAAGTCTGTGACCGTGAACGTGCCGATTGCGCAGTTGGGCTTCATCCGAGACATCCCGATCACGCTGGGGCCCCTTCCTGGGCAACCGGCGCCGGGCTACAGAGTGGCGAATCTCGAGTACGAGCCGCAGGTCGTGAAAGTCTTTGGGCGCACCGAAGTCGTCGAGTCCGTCAATTTCCTCCGGACTGAACCCATCAGCCTGGAGGGCATTACCCAAACACTGTCCACCCGTGTCAACCTGCAGATGCCCGAGGGCATCTCGATCATCGAGCCCCCTGACCCCCAGGTGACGGTGACCTTGACCGTTGAAGTCATCCGCAGCGGCCGGACACTGGAAATCACGCCAACCATTGTCGGCCTGGCAAGCGGCCTCTCAGCCTCCGTGGGACCAGACGCGGTTCTGGCCATCGTGAGCGGCCCGCTCGCCGTGATGGAGAGTCTGGAGCCGCAAGATATCGAGATCCGGCTCGATCTGACCGGGTTGGATCAGGGCGAGTATGCCATCACACCACAGGTGATCGCACCGGACGACGTCGACATTGAGAACATCATCCCCGACGCCGTGCCGGTGCAGATCGAATCCCCGGACGACACCGCGAATCCCTTCTGGTGATGAGCCGGACGCATCCGCATGACGCAAACAGGCGCCCAGGCCTAGAACCTGGGCGCCTGTGGATTCTGGAATCCCCTATAGCCTGCCCGCGTCCTCCAGACCCTTCTTCATCGCGTTCAGCGAAAGCAGCGCGCACTTCACGCGGCCCATGCTGAGCCGTATCCCGCCCATCATCTCCTGGATCTCGGGCAAACCCATAGCCTGAATCTCCTGAGGCGTCTTGCCCACCGCTTCCTCCGTGAACATAGAAGCGGCGGCCATACTGACCACGCACCCCTGTCCCTCAAACATCACTTCCGCGATCTTGCCCTCAGCATCGAGGCGTGCGGTCAGGTGGACCACATCCCCACAGGTTGGGTTGTCCAACTCGATGTCGATGTCTGGCTGCTCCAGCTCACCATAATGGTCAGGATTGTGATAATGATCGAGAAGCTGCTCGCGGTAAAGATCGTGGCTCATCCTTGTCTCCTATCTATGATTGCGCTTGGTATGACCCCTCAACGCCCCTAAGGGCGACCCAGCAGCCGGGTAACCCGGTGGAGCGCGGCCACAAGGGCATCCACATCATCCCTATCATTGTAGATGTAGAAGCTCGCCCGGGCGCTTGCCGGAATGCAGAAGCGATCGTGAAGCGGCTGTGCACAATGGTGGCCCGCGCGCACGCAGATGCCCTCTTCATCAAGAATCGCAGCTATATCGTGAGGATGCGCTATTTCCATCCAGAACGAGACCAGCCCCCCGCGCGCCGTGGGGCCTGGCCCAAAAACCCTCAGATCCGGCACCTCGGAGAGTCGCGCCATGGCATAGGCAACGATTTCCTGCTCGTGCCGATGGATTTCGGCCATCCCGATGCCGGTCAGATAGTCAACGGCGGCACCCAGGCCCACGACTTCCGCAATGGCCGGCGTGCCTGCCTCGAATTTGTAGGGAAGCTCGTTCCACTTGGAATCCTGGCGTTTGACAGACAGGATCATGTCACCCCCGTAGAGGAAGGGCGGCATCTCCTCCAGAAGCTCGCGGCGGCCCCACAGCACGCCGACGCCGGGACCACACATCTTGTGACCGGAGAAGGCGAGGAAGTCCGCTCCCAGGGTCTGTACATCAATAGAACGATGCGGTATGGCCTGCGCAGCATCCATCACGACGATGGCACCGGCAGCGTGGGCCATTTCGGCAACTTGCGTGACCGGCGGTAAGGTCCCTAAGACATTGGACATCACGGAGCAAGCTACGATCTTGGTTCGCCCTCCCTCTAGAAGCGCCGGGACGGCCTCCAGGTCCAGCTGCCCCTCCTCCGTGACGGGGATATACGCGAGCTCAGCCCCCTTCCGCTTGGCAAGCTGCTGCCACGGCACAAGGTTGGCGTGGTGCTCCAGCTCGGTGATAAGGATCCGATCGCCGGCCCCGATGTTCTGATCGCCCCACGTGTAGGCCAGTAGGTTGATGCCCTCCGTGGCATTGCGCACGTTGATGATCTCAGCCGGGTCGGCAGCATGGATGAAGCGGGCGATCTTGTGCCGCGCGCCCTCATACGCTTCGGTTGCTTCCTCGGCGAGGGCATATAGCCCCCGGTGGACGTTCGCATAGCCTGCCGACCACACACGCGCGACCGCATCAATCACAGCCTGCGGCTTCTGGGAACTAGCTGCACTGTCGAGATAGACCAGCCGCCGGCCATTCACCTGCCGCTGGAAGATAGGGAAATCGGCTCGGATTGCTGGTACATTCAACGGCATGAACACCCCCCTACATTGTGATGGTTTGTCTGAAACCGACAGCCCGCAAGCCCAAATCGTGCGCAGGTAAGTATAGCACAAAAAAAAGAAGGAGGTCGTTGAGTTTATAGGGGCACCGTCCCCTCACACGGTGACTTGCGGTTTCACTTCAGGCTGAATGCACTATAATACTTAAGACAATCATCTATGCTTGGTTGCTTGCATTTGGTAAGGCGCACCCACAGTAACTGGATCGACCCGGGACCGAGTGACGCTATGGCTGAAGACAACCAATTCGAGACACAACAACTTCCCCTCTTTTCGATGGAAGAGGAGGAGAGACCGGTTGCCCGGGATCCCAAGCGGCTCCAGCTCTCCTCCGATGCATCGATCGACCAAGCGATTGGGGCTTTTGAGAAGTATATGCAGACACGCGGCTTCACCGAGAACACCCAACAAGCATTTCGTCTCGATCTACAATTGCTCAACGACTACCTCGGACCGGCGACCACGATCGACGAAGTTGGGACGACCACCCTCAACGCTTTCCTGAGGTGGATGGAATCAGGACGGGGTATCCCCTGCAGCCCCAAAACACTGGAGCGACGCATCACAACGCTGAAGGTCTTCTTCGGCTGGTTGGCTGAGGAGGAGTCCTTGCCGCGCGATGTTGCCGCGCCCCTCATCCACCGCGCAGTATCCGCCCCGTTGCCCGAGACACTCACCGATGACGAGATCAGCGCGCTGTTGGCTGTGACCCAGGAAATGCGCCAGGGTCGCGATGAGAGCGCGCCGGACGCGCGTCCGCATCTGCTGCTGACGCTCCTTCTGAACACGGGCATCAAGAAGAGCGAGTGCACCAACATTCATCTCAACCATCTGGACCTCGCTGACGCTAAGCAACCGGCGATTTGGATCCGCTACAGGAATGCACGGCGGCGCCATAAGGAGCGCAGGATTGCGCTACCGCCCTCATGGCCGGACGTGCTGGACGAGTACTTGAGCCAGTATCCTACCCAGCAGCGGCTCTTCCCGTGGACCGGCAGAAACCTGGAATATGTGCTCACGGGCGTTGCGGAGGCTGCACGTGTCTCCCACCTGACCTTTGAGATGCTGCGGTGGACGTGCGCGGTGCGCGATTACATCGATGGTATGGAATCGGATGCGCTGCGCCGGAAACTGGGACTCTCAGAGATCAGTTGGTACGAGGTAGAGAACCGGCTTGATTTGCTGGCAAGACTGCGCGCGGGCTATTCGCGGTCGGACGAAGCCTAGCTCGCGCCAGTCAAGGACAAGGCATGAAAGTACACCTATTGCACAACGCGCGGATCTTCACGGGCCTCTCGGAGCATCCCTGGGCGCACGCGCTTGCCATCGTCAACGGAAGAATTGTCGACCTCGACCACGCTGCCCTGGCTTGGCAGACAGCGCCGGAGGTGGTCTCGGAGGACATGGATGGCGCGCTGATCATCCCCGGCCTCACGGATGCACACATCCACCTGATGTGGTACGCGAACGGCCTGCGGGAGCTGGACCTGCGGGATCTCACGCGCGAGCAGACACTCAACCGCGTTGCCGAAAGGGCCGCAAGGTCAGACCTGGGAACGTGGATCACCGGGCGCGGCTGGGATCAGAATATCTGGCAAGACAACAGCTTCCCCACGGCAAAGGAGCTCGACCGCGCCACCACGAAGCACCCGGTCGCGCTCAACGCCAAGAGCGGGCATGCCCTGATCACCAACTCGCTGGCGATGCAAATCGCGGGCATCACTGCGGCAACGCCGGACCCGGTGCACGGGCGCATCGATCGCGACGAGCGCGGGCGGCCCACCGGCGTCTTCCTTGAGGACGCGATGGGCCTGATCAGCCGTGCCAAGCCCAAGCCCGAAATGGCGGCCCTGGCCGACCTGATGGACGAGGCCCAAGACAACCTGCTGGCGCGCGGGATCGTCGGCGTCCACGACGTCGATGGTCACCCGGCCTTCGCGTCGATGCAGACGTTGCAGCGACAGGACCGGCTCCGCATTCGCATCGTCAAGTATGCCCGCCTGGACGCGCTGGATGCGATACTGGGCGCAGACCTGCGCAGCGGCTACGGCGATGACCACCTACGGTTCGGCGGGCTTAAGCTCTTCGCTGACGGCGCGCTGGGCGCCCGAACGGCGGCGATGTTCGAGCCCTACGAAGAGGAGCCTGAGAACGTCGGCATTCTGACCATGGAACCCGAGCAGCTTGAGGAGATCGCACAGCGCGCTGCCGCCAACGGTCTGGCGCTAGCCATCCACGCCATTGGCGACCGGACCAACCAACTGGTCCTGAATGTCCTGGAATCCGTGATTCCCATCGACCCAAGCCTGCGTCATCGGATAGAGCACGTCCAGCTCATCACGGAGGAAGACCAACAGCGTCTGGGGCGCAGCGGTATCGTCGCCTCGATGCAGCCGACGCATGCAATCCACGACATCAGGATGGCCGATCGCTACTGGGGCGATCGCAGTGCCCAGGCTTACGCCTGGCGGTCTATTGCAGATGCGGGCGCAACATTGGCATTTGGATCCGATTGCCCTATCGAGATCTTCGACCCTTTCCTGGGTCTCTATGCCGCCGTCAGTCGCCGCTCGGAGACGGATGGCTACCCCGGTCCGGATGGCTGGTACTCTACGCAGAGACTGACCCTCACCGAGGCACTCCAGGCGTACACCTACGGCGCCGCCTACGCTGCCGGGCTGGAGCGATCTCTGGGTCTGCTCAGCCCCGGCTACCACGCTGATCTCGCTGTGCTGAGCCACGACATCTTCGAACTGCCGCCCCAAGCACTGCTCGAGACGCGAGTGTTGCGGACCATGGTCGGCGGCGTATGGCACTATGTGGGCTAGCCGAGACAGCGAGCACAAGGCCCACGAGACGGTCTCGTGGGCCTTGTGTTTAGGGTCTGATCCCATCACAGAATCTGCTTGTACTTGTCCTCGGCGTAGCGGCGCAGTTCCTTGAGTCGCTCCGTAGGAAGCTGCCGATCGGACCTCACCGCGTCCTGAAGCGTGCGGTCCCAGCGCTCCACACTGCCCAGTACCTCATCCCAAAGCGTCATTAGCTCCTGGAAGTGCAGCGCAAGCTCTTCATCGAGTTCAGCGAAGTGCTCTGCGCTCTTCTGGTTGCTGAGATCCTGGCGCCGCCAGCGGTCTTCTTCCGCCACGGCGCGCTTCTGCCAATCGCGCGCGAAATCCGCCTGCCACTCATCCCACTGCCGCAAGAGGCGCTCCTCGGTCAGCCTCTGCATCTCCGCAATCTCGTTCTGGCGCTTCTCCAGCCGGTCTTCAAAGGCGGTCAGCCCCTCCAAGGCCTGCCGGTTCTGGTTGTAGAGGAGGGCATAGCGCTGTGTCTGCTCGACCAGGCGCTGGACCTCTTCGTTCACCTGTGCGGCTTGCTCAAGGTACTTCTTCACCCGTTGCTCCCGCTGGAAGTCGGCGATCCGGAGCTCCTCGATCTTGGGGTCGTAGGACTTCGCAATCTCAATCGCTTCATCGACCCGGGACGGCAGTTTGCGGATGCTGTCCTCGAGACGTATCAGCCGGGCAGCGAGCTCATCGGCCCGTTTGCGCACCGGCGGGAGCTCACCCTCCAGCTCCGCAATCCGCCGCGTGTCGGCGCGACGCTGTTCCTCGATGTAGACCAAGGACTGCAGCCGATCGTCGGTCCGTTTCGTGAAGTCAGCCACCGTGCTGGACACTGTCTGGATCTGTCCCTGAAGGCGCTGCTCACCCGCGGCCCGAGCCTCCAGTTGCTCCTCGTACCGCAGCATCGGGCGAATACGCTTCTCCAGGTCCGCGATCATGTCATTGAGAAGCTCGAGCTCCGCACGGCGCGTCTGATCTGCTGCCAGGCGCTCCCGACGGGTCTCGACCTTGATAGACTCGATCTCACTGGCAAGGTCTCGCTGTGTGGTCTCGATCATACCGGGGTAGTCGTCCGTGCGCCGTATGTCGGTCGACAGCGAGACCAATTCCTGTCGCAGGCCCTCTATTTCCTTCGACTGTCCCTGGATCAGCTGCGCTTGCTGTTCCAGGCGTTCCTGAAGCGCGCTAATCTGTGCCTTATCACGCTTACGCTCTTCATCCAGCCAACGGATCATCTGCTCTATCTGCGTGACTTCCATCTATGCACCTACCTTCGATGAACCATCCGCACCTAATGGGCACCGCGGCGTTGACGAAGCATGCCGGAAAACGCCACCAGAAGACCGTTCACACTACGTGATTATACCTGACGTCCCCTAAACAGAGGGGCCAGCAGGGAGCGCTCGTCGTGCGTGATGATGTTGAGCCACCAGACCATCAGTGGATAGACCAGCACGACAGCGACAAAGGCGAGCGCGCGCCCCATAGGCCAAGCGAGCGCGGCGGCACCCACAGCAGCCAGCGCTGCGAGCAACGGCTTCCCTAAGATATCCCGCCAGCCCACGGTGCCAAATTGGCGCCTCAAACCCAGCAGGAAGGGCATGAACAAGGCGAGCTCCGCGAGGATATGCAGCAGCGCTGAGGCAGGGTAACCGAAACGGGGCATCAGCAGCAGGTTAGCCACAAGGGAGAAACCAAACCCCAGAAGATAGGCGCGCGTCAGATAGCGTTGCTGATCGACAGCGATGAGCACATACTGTGTAATGCTGTTGATCCAACCGATGGGCATGGACCAGGCCATCAACCGCAGGGCGATCATCGCGCCCGGCAGGTATTGTTCCCCCCCTAGGACAAGCACCATCTCGCGACCTGCAACTGTGGCGATCAAGGCCAGCGGCAACGCGATCAACACCAAGATCTTGGTCCCCAGACGATAGAAGCGCACCAACGCGTCACGGTCGTCGTGCGCCTGTCGCGAGATCACGGGAAAGAGGGCCAGCGTGAACATCGACGGGATGACCATCGCGGCATCGAGGAACTTGTAGCCGATGCTGTAGAGACCCAGTGGCTCGCTGCCCAGAAGGAACTCCATCAGGAAGATATCCACCTTGAAGAACAGTGTTGCCAGAAGATGGTTGACCATCAGGGGCCAGGATTCCGCTATCATCTCTCGGCGCAATATGCGCTCAGAGACCTGGCGCAACTTCAGACGGTCGCCCTCCGCGGGGCCGGAGGGCCGGCGCACCGTGGGGAAAAGACGCCACGCCAGCGTCGCGAGGATGGCCAGCGTGATCACGTTGACAGCGATGGACGCGCCCGCCAGGCCAATGATGCCCCGTCCCAGGACCAGCACCAGCACGCCCAACGTGACCTTGAGCAGTGTGCTGACGCTTTGTACCGCCGCAGGCACCTCCGCCTTTTCAAAGGCGTAGAAGAGTGCGGTCAGGCCCGTGGAGATGGAGCCGGGGATCGTGCCCACGTAGAGCAGCAGCGTGGCCACAACGGCTTGCCGAGAAGCCGGCGAGGCGAAGGACGCGATGAGTGTCTGGCGCGCGCCGAGCACGCCAAGCAAGACCGGCACGGCAATCAGACTGAGGCTGAGGCGGATGGCGGTGGTATTGAACAGATAGCGTCGCGCTTGGTCTCGGTACCGGGCTACCTCCCGTGTCAGATAAGTATTGAGCCCGAAGTTGGTGAGGATGTCGAACCACAGAAAGAGGTTGATGGCATAGGTGTAGTCGCCGACATTCGCCGGCCCCAGAATGCGCAGCATCAGCGCGGCGAAGGCAAAATCCACAGCGCGGTTGAAGATATTCAGCAGGATCGGCACGATGCTGTTCTTGGCCAGCCGCTGCACCGTCGTGCCGTCGTCGCGATCACGGTAGAAGAGGCGCCAGATCCAGACCACCGACAGGAAGACAACAACCATCCCGCTCAGGAAGGAGAGGAAGGCGCCGATCTTGACGCTGTTGGGGCTGTACTTGAAGCGGACCGTAGCGCTCTCGTCCAGTCGGACGGCTCTGAAATTGCCTGCCACGCGGGCGATGGGGACCTCCGCCTCTTGGTCCTGGCCAGCGCCCAGAGGCCGCACGAAAGCCTTCCATCCCGGCGCGAAGGCATCTGCTAGGATCAGCCAAGACGGCCCCTCAACCGTCGCATCGATGATGATCTCGTTGGCACCGTAGGCGGGGATGGGCTGGGCCACAGGCTCCCCTGGCACCGGCACAGTCATCACGACCAGATCCTGCGGCCTTTCACCGGCCCAGCCCGCTGCCGAGGACTCAACCACAGCGTAGAAGCGCGGATCGTAGGTGAGCAACGCCTCACCGACAGCGTCGACATCCGGCACCTCCACGGTAGTCTCGACGGGCAGCGTGAAGGCGTGCGGTGCTACGCCGAGATTCTCATAGACACGCACCGACGCGTCCTGATAGACCAGCTCATACTTCGGAAGCGGAATCTCCTCTTCCGTGAGGATGTATTTGACGTTGAGCAGGTCCGTCAAAGGGCTGTCCAGGCTGGAGAACTGCCGGAACGGCGAGATGCGATTGTAGGGCAGCAGCCCTTGGGGCTCAATCCAGCCCATATAGCGCGCGTACTGCCCGGAGAAGAGGCTGTCGTAGCCACGGACATCCTGGAGATCGAAGAACATGCCCACATTCATGTTGAAGGTGTTGCGACCGTGGGGATCGAAGGTGGAGAACCTCCACAGATCCGCATCCTGCTTCAGGAAATCGACAACGGGAGGTGTGTAGGTGAGCAGGTCCGGGTCGACCGCAGGGTTGAAGCCCGCGCCAAAGGCTAGGAGATCCGCCAGGACCACAACAGTCGCCAGCACCTGCCAGAGCGGCATACGTCCCAACCGCCGGGGCAGCCGGAGGGACGTCGCGGCGACGCGGAGAACGATGCCACCGGCCATAAGGAACACGAGGAAGATGGCGACCTGCGGGAACAGATAGGCGTAGAACGTTCGGGCATCCGCGAAGGTGTGCGCCGCCTTCGCCAGCGACCAGAACGCGCGCTCCACCAGAGGCGCGATCTGCGCGTAGGCTAACCAGCTTCCCAGAAGTCCGAGGCCGCCCAGTAGGGCGCCCCAAATCGCGAGGGCAGCCAGGACGCCGGCGGTGGCAGGAGGCGATCCCAGAAGAGCGACACGTACCCACCAGGCGCGATCCGCAGACTTGAGCGCCCTTCGCCCTTCATCAAACGACGATGGCCCGCCGACCTCCCGCTCCTTCGCTATGCGCGTCATCCCCAAGCCAGCCAGCACAGCGACGGCAACCGTCAGGGGGAAGACCCAGCGGAAGGGCGAATGCGACTGGCTCAGAAAGGGCAGCGCGTAGACCAGCGCGTAGACCGGCGTGCCGAAGACGCAAGCCAAGGAGAAGAGTGCCAACGCCGTGAAGAAGGGTACGTAGGGCTGCCGCAACCAAGCAACAGCTCGCCCCGCAAGCGTCGGGGCCGAACGCCCGACCGGTTCCCCAGCCGGTCGCCCACGACCAACAAAACGGGGCGGACGCCACACAGCCACCAGCGCCAGCAGCAGCGGCAGGATCCCTAGATAGGCCCCACCCTCAACGTAGTTCTTGATTCCCCAGTCGAACGCGTGCACGGCCTCACCGTAAGCGTTCTCTGATGCAGGGATGCGCATACCGCTGAAGACGTCCCACAGCGTGGTGTGGGTTGGGTTGCCGAAAAAGTCGGGAACGAGAAACGTGATCAGCCGGCGCTTCGGGTAAGCCCATCCCAACACGTCTTGTAGGGTTACCGCCCCCTGACGAAAGCTGCCCTGCGCGACCTCGTAGAAGGGCACAAGCTGCACGGCGCCTAGCACCAACCCCAGGCTCAGCATCAGCGCAATGCCAAGCGCGGCACTGCCGACCTGGGTACGTCCATCGGGCCGGGGATGGGCCAGCACCAGGGCGAGCAGCCGCCACGCCGCGAAGCCGCCTAGAACCAACAGGACGAAATACGTGATCTCTGGATGACCGGTCAGAATCTGGAGCCCAAGCGCGATGGCGCCCAACAACGCCCAGGGAAGCATGGCGCGTTCCCGGATCCAGAAACGCCGGCGCGTGACCGTGCATTCCACCAGCGCCAACAGCAGCGGCAACCAGGCGGCCCCAGCGATGATCATAGGGTGAACGACGGAGACAACCATGAAGCCACTTAGCTGGAAAACAATGCCGGCGACCAACGCACCGCCTCGCGTCATGCGGACGACACGCCCAAGGATGTACATGGAGATGCCGGCGAGACCCAATTGCAGCACGGTGAAGAGGCCAAAAGCCCGCCATGCCGGCATCAAGAAGAAGAGCCAGGTCAGCGGGTAGAGGGCCGAGTGCTGTCCGTTCGCCAGGAAGGTGTGACCGCTGAAGAGGTAGGGATCCCAGAGGGGCAGTCTCCGCGATGCGACGGCATCGACCAGGAACTGCTTCCAGGCGTAGTTCTCCAAGACCAGATCCGCGAGGAGTGGATTCTGTACATCAAGGCCGGGTCGTGCAGAACGATAGGGCTCGAAGAGATAGAGCGCATCGGCCGGCACGAGCGTCTTGTCCCCCAGGGCGACCCGACCGAAGAGCAACAGCGGCACCAGCATCAGCAGTCCTGCACAGATCACATCACGCCAGAGATCCGCGCTGAGAACGCTGCTGGGAATGCGGTCTAGCAGGCTCAACTGTGGGCGCATGGCCAGACGGCCTCGTTTACCCAGCATTGCTCACTCCATCCAGGATCAAACCAGCCTCCAAATCACAAAGCTGGCGCCCGTGGACACCAGCGTGGCGCCATCCTATCACGCAACGGTCATTCGGCAACAGAAAAGGGCCGGCGCAATGTCCGGCCCTGTGAAATCGGAGGCACGAGCTATCTACGGTTCGACCTAGCGACCTTCTCTGCGGCTACGCTCACGACCAGATCCCGCGCCCTTGACCGCTCGCTGGCGACATAGCCTGATCAGCCGGTGGGTGGCGACTCGAGTGCAGCGCGCAAGTCATCAAGGTCGCCAGAGCCGGCTGGCCCGTCCAGGTCAACCAATTGTATCTCGAAGGTGAGCCTGGGGATGTCCGTGCCATCGAGACGCTTGCCCCGCTCCCAGTCACGGTGGGGATAGAAGAACGAGACAGCCTCATTCAGCCGCTGATCGAGGCGGCCCATCATCACGTAAGCGCTCTGGCCTGCAGGTGCAACAATGAGGTACTGGTAGAGGTCGAGCTGTCCCACAAAGAGCTCGGTCCCCAGCGCCTCTGTCGCGGTGTTACGGAGGATGAGGGAGACGGCTCGCAGGACATCGTCGTGGGTCACGAAGCCATAGGCCTCGCTGAAGACATCCATTCCGATAACGACAATGGCAATCATCGAAAGCTCAGGATCTGCCGCAACCCGACGAACCTCTTCTGAGATCAAGCGCGAGGTGGGCAATCCGGTGATGGGATGCAACAGCGTCTCGCGACCACTGCGACGTAGGGAGTTACGCACCCGGAAGCGTAGCTCCTGCACATCGAAGGGCTTGGTGATGTAGTCAATAGCGCCCAGCTCAAGCCCCGTCAAACGATCCACGCGCTCCCGTCGTTCGGTCAGGAAGATCACCGGGATGTTCTCGGTGCGTCGCTGGTTGCGAAGCTTGGTACAAACCTCATAGCCATCCATGTCGGGCAGATGGATGTCGAGGATCACCAGGTCGGGCAGAGACCGCGTAGCCGTGGCGATCGCATCCTGTCCCCAAGCGGCGTGCGAGACCCCATAGCCCAGAGAGGAGAAATAGGCCGTCAGCATCTCTGCCGTGCTGGGTTCATCCTCGACAATGAGGATATGGCACGGCTCTTCGTTATCATCCCCCATAGCTGCGTTATGCAACGACAGATCTGAACTCTCCATGGTCGACGCCATTGTCCCCGATCTCAAACGTGAACGTGGGCCCTACAGGCCGATTCGCGTTGACACCGAATCCTCCCAACGTTTCTCGCTGGGGGCCGAGCTCAACACGCCATGCGCAACCGCGCCCCACCTAACCGATGGGCTCTTTATACACCTGGAAGGTGCAATTGGTGTGTCCCATCCCCATGCAGGAGACCTGATCTACCCGGAACGTGCGGCCACCACTGAGCCAGCGCAACGCCTCCTCGATGATGCCGGCTGCAATGAAGCCACCCGGTCGCTCCACCTCGCGCCCCCAGCACATCGAACACTGCTCAATCACGTAATGATACTGGTCACCACCTGGATCGCGGACATACGAAGTCTGGTCGCTCAAGGAGTCAAAGACCTTAGCCACCGCCGGCAGACCGGCCTTGAGCTTGGCCTGCAACGGCAGGACCTTGAACGCCAGATCGCTGGCGCCAACCAGCGCGCCAAAGTTCGCCAGTCCCTGCGCGAAGAGCACTCTCCCCAAGCGCAGCTGCAGGCCACGACCCCCGCGGGGTCCGTACATCTCCTCCAAAGCCTGGTTCAGGGCAGAGATGTAGGCAAAGTCGAACCCCTTGTCCATCACGTCAGGGGGTGGGTTGTCGATGAACTGCGAAAGGCCAGCCATGTTGAGGATTGCGTTGAGGCCATTGCGGCCCATGATCTCCTCAAGAGCGTCAAAGAGGATGAGCCCAAAGCGATTGGGATAGTGCAAGCTACTCAGTTCCGGGGATTGAGCCACCATCGACCTCCTTCAGAGGCTACCTATAGGATCGCTGCGAATTCCTCAGCGGCGCGGCGCATATCGAGAAAAAGCAGCCCAAGCTTTGCGCGCTGGCGGGCCAGGACCGTCAGGACTGCCTCCTCGCCCACGGCGCGGAGGATAACGTAGCCCCTTTCCCCCTTGACATAGACTTCGTCCAGCATGCCACGGCCCAACTCCCCGGCGATCCGCTCGCCCAAAGAAAGCATCGCCGCCGACATCGCTGCGACCCGATCCTCCTCAACCCCTTGAGGAAGCGAGGTGGCAATGGGAAGGCCATCAACGCTAATGATGGCTGCGGCCTCCACGTCAGGGCTACTGACCTGAAGCTCCCGCAGTCGCTCGATCATGCGCTCGTTCCGAGATCTACTTGCCATAGTTCCAGCCCTCCGACGATGAGAAGACGCATCAGCAACGGCAACAATCTGTCAATACTGGCTACACGTCAATCCTGACAACTACGTTGGCGGTTGATACTTCTCGCCTGGTAGAGGCAAGAATTCACACAGAAACGGCAGGCGCTTCAATGAAAAGAGTACCATGGGTCCCGATTATTGTCAATATATGGTTAAAAACACCAACCAATTACTTACCTTTCAACCCTTGGTAGATGATCCGAAGCCCTGCCTGCATCTGCGATTCCCAACAGAAGTCCGTCTCAGCCCGCTCGCCGGGCACGATATGGACGGCCGCTGGGCGATCCTCTGCCTTAGCACATTCGCCATAGACACACTCGAGCACGCAAAGCCGGAAGAAGAGCGTCGCGATCAGCCCGCCTGCTACGGTGGCATCAAGTTGGGGATGGAAGACACCCTGCGCCTGTCCCTCCCGTACGACCTGTGCCAGCGCCTCTGCTAACATCCGGTCGTTGTTCCCCTGGGCGGGTATGCCGGGATGACTGAGCGCATAGGCGAACATCTGGCGAAAGAGGTGGACATAGGGCCGAAGCTCCTGACGTGCAGACACCAGGAGGTCCCAAATCTGATCCTCGGGCGACGCATCGGGTGACTGGGAACTCTGGAAAACTGAATGGAGGCGTGCGTACAGCACGCGGCCTAACAGAGCCTCTTTGCTATTGAAGTAGTTGAAAAAGGTGCCTTTCGCGACGTCAGCGGCTGCCGCGACCTCCTCGACCGTGGTCGCGTCGAAACCATTCAGCCGGAAGAGCCGTTCACCAGCCTCCAACAGTCGCTCGTAGGTTCGTGCCCGGCGCCGGTCCCAACGCGACACGCTATCACTCTTCTGTTCCTCCATCCAGTATCGATCTCCTCTGTTCAGGCCCCCCTACAGCCGAGCCCCTCCGATCACCCTCGCTAGCACCCCGGGGCAAGTATGACCCGGGTCAACTATGACCCGGGTCAGTATAGACCTATGCAGGCAAAAGGACAATTGCCCACCAATGTAGTACGAGAACACAACCGTGCGCAAGTGCCTGCAACCTGTATCCCAGCATGTCTTCAACCAGCTCTGTGCTAGACTCCTAGGATATCCGAAAGGCTGGTGTGCTGTGAGCCCATCGCAGGACCGCGACCACAATTGGGAGATCTACGAGCGTTTGCGAGAGCACCTGGATCGCTTGCCGGGTGGCTTCCCGGCTGCGGATGACGGCGTGGAATTGCGCATCCTACGGCGGCTCTTCACGCCAGAAGAAGCCGACCTAGCCTGCCACCTCACCCTTATTGCCGAGGAGGCCCGCGTCATTGCGCATCGAGCGGGCACAGAGTACGAGGCGACCGCGCAGCGATTGGCGGCGATGGCGGAAAAGGGGCTTATCTTTAGCATCCACCCAGAAGATCACCCGCCGCGTTACCAGGCTGCGCAGTTCGTCGTCGGCATCTACGAATACCAACTGAACAAAATGGATGAGGCCTTCATCCACGATGTGGAGGCCTATTGGGACACGCTTTTCGATCCCGAGATCTGGCGGCAGGCACCGCAGCTTCGCACGATCCCGGTCAACGAGAGCGTCTCCTACGTGCCGGAGGTGCTGGCGTACGAGCAAGCCGAACACCTTCTTGAGGGCCACGACCGGATCGCTGTCGCCCCGTGTGTCTGCCGGCAAGAGCAGGCAATCCTGGGCGAGCGCTGCGAGAAACCGATGGAGACGTGCCTTTCTTTCGACAGCGGCGCCGACTTCTACGTCCGCAACCGGATGGGGCGCTACATCAGCTATGAGGAGGCCCTGGACATCATCGCGCTGGCGAACGAAGCCGGCCTTGTGCTGCAGCCGAGCAACTCGAAGAAAGCGTCCTTCATCTGCGCCTGTTGCGGCTGCTGCTGTGGGGTGCTGCGAAACCTGAAGCGCTATCCGGAACCCGCTAACCTTGTCGCCACAGCCTTCCGCGCTCGCCTGGACACGACACGCTGTGTCGGATGCGGCGTCTGCGTCGACCGGTGCCAGATGGCGGCGCTCAGCCTTGCCGACCGCAGAGCGGTCCTCGACGTCAGGCGGTGTATAGGCTGTGGTCTCTGTGTCAGCACCTGCCCAACGGGCGCCCTGACCCTGGAACGCAAGCCGCCCGCCGAACAACCCAAGGTTCCACCCGATATCGCCCGGACGATGATCCGGTTGGCACAGATTCGCGGCAAACTCGGCCCGGTAGAGATGGCAAAGCTCCTGCTGCAATCTGTGCGGGACCGCGTGGCCTCGAAACGGAAGACCTAGAGGATACCCAGTGACGCGTCTCGTGGATCTGTCAGCATGGCGCCCGTAACTACAAACACCCGGCTGTGTTGTATTCATAGAACAGCCGTCACGGCAGCACGGGCCGGCATGCCAGATGGGCATGCCGTCAAAGCCCCTGAGCCACAGCGCCAAGCGAAAGGATTCCTCGCAGATGAAAAACTTCGCCGTCGTCACCGACAGCACGGCCAACCTGCCACCTGAGACCGTGGAGGCATTCGGGCTTCCCATCATTCCCCTAACGGTCCATTGGGGGGAGGACTCGTACTTCGATGGGGTTGACCTGGATGCAGACACCTTCTATCAATGGCTCAGGGCACGCAAGGACTTCCCCACGACGTCACAACCATCCGCGGGCGCCTTCATCGACTTCTTCCAGCAAGTAGCTGAGAATACGGGCACCAACACGATTCTCGGTGTCTTCCTATCGAGCGAGATGAGCGGCACGATCGCGTCAGCGATGCAAGCTAGAGGGCACCTGTTCGAGACACGGCCTGACTTGCAGATCGAGATCATCGACTCCCGCTCCGTGTCCATGGGTCTAGGGCTGCAAGTCCTCGCGGCGTTGCGCGCTGCAGCGAAGGGTCTCTCAGTCGAAGAGACAATCCAGGCGGTCAGACGCAGACAAGCAGCCATCCACGTCCTTTTCGCGGTCGATACCCTAGAATACCTCCATCGCGGCGGCAGGATCGGTGGTGCGGCCCGCCTGGTAGGATCTGCCCTGAACCTGAAGCCGGTGCTGACCTTTGTCGACGGTCGGGTGGAGCCCCTGGAGAAAGTCAGAAGCCGCGCAAAGTCCCTACGACGAATCATTGAACTGGCCGAGGAGCGTCTGGCGGGGCAGCGCCCCAAGGAGCTCGCCCTGATCCATGCCGAGGCTGAGGCGGAGCTGCCGATGTTCGAGGAGATGGTACGCGGACGGCTGCAGCCCGAGCGGGTCTGCACGGTCAAACTAACGCCCGTCGTTGGGACACACGGCGGCCCAGGCACGCTGGGCATCGCGTTCCACGCGGACCCGACCTGACGCTTCTGCGTCACCGGGGCGCAGCGACCCACGAGACAGGACACCACATGCCGCGCGCAGGGCTATCGCCTGTCGCCAGATCTGTTGCATCGGGAGCTAGGCAGGGCGGCTAGCCAAGGCCGATCTGCGGGCCCGCCGCCGGGCCGGGTCGGCTACCCGGCCTACATAGCAGCCTGGATGCGGCGTGACATGAGAAAGCCGAATGCCATAGCCCTGATGCCGCGCACCGCTCGGAATGGACGTGCCCGGTGGATTCCGAGGTATGCCGTGGGCGAGCGCCGCAAGGACCTAGAGCCCGGCACGCTCCAGCAGGTAGAAGAACACCAGGATCAGCACATTCAGCGGAATGAGCGCGGCCCACGCATTGACCTTGAACAGCTCCGGCAGTGTGACCGCGCCATAGTCGCCGAAGCTCAGGATACCAGAAGTAAGTCTCGGGTAGGCCGCAGCAAACAGGCCAGAGCCCAGGATGATGCCCGCCAGGCCCGCGACCGCGGCGTCCAGATAGCCGTTACCGACGGCGCCTGCGATCGTACCCGGGCAGTAACCGAGCACCGCAAAGCCCAGGCCGAAGATGAGGCCGCCGGCTACGTTCTGGCCGAGGGTGCCGGCCTTGGGCGAAAGCTGCACCCAGCCAAAATGCTGCATCAGGTGAACGCCGATGGAGCCCACGACCACGGCTGAGAGCATGATCTTGACGACAGTGAAGTCCTCCAGCAGCAGCTGACCCAGGATGACGTCATATTGGGTCGCCCCGCCCTTCTGAAGCAGGAAACCGAAGATGACGCCAAAGCCGAGCCCCCAGAGCAGTTGCGATGTCCCTCTCTTCACGGCCCCCTCCTATGCGATCACGACGAAGATCAGGTGGGCCATTGCGATCCCACCGATGAAGAAGCAGATAGCGGCGACCCAACTCGAGATCGCGAGTTGCATGGTGCCACTGATGCCGTGACCACTGGTGCAGCCGCCTGCCCACCGTGCGCCAAAGCCGATCAGCACCCCTCCGACAAGGGCCACGATCAGCCGCGACCCAGCACCGGCGCCAAAGGCTGCCGCCCACCGCTGGGGAATCCACCGTAGCTCAAAGGTACCCGAAAGCTGTGAGGCGATGAAGGCACCCACCACGATACCCAAGACCAGCATCCACTGCCAGTCGACCGTGGGCTTGACCTTCTGGTAATAGGGCCGGCGCAACACGCGCTCACCACGGAAAGCCTTCTCGATCATCCCCGCCGTTCGGGCAAAAGTGGTCGAACAGCCCAGTGCGTTATTGGAGATCAAGAAGGTAAACCAGCTCAAGACACCAATTCCGATGCCGACCGCATAGGGCGACCACCGCGTAACCGTCAGCCAAGTCAACATCGTATCCATACTCCTCCCTAAGTCTACAAGTCCAGCACGCGCGTGCGGTACTGGAGGGCCTCGGCGACGTGGTGGGTCTGGATGACGTCGACGCCCTCGAGATCCGCAATGGTCCGGCTCACCTTAAGCACGCGATGGTAGGCTCGAGCACTCAAGTGCATCTGGCGCATCGCTGAGCGGATCAGCGCCTGCCCATCAGGCGTCAGCAGACAGTACTCGCGGATCTCTGACGGGCCCATGTCGGCGTTACAGGTCAGGGTCGTGCCGGCGAAGCGGGCGGTCTGGCGGGCGCGCGCTGCCTGCACCCGCTCGCGGATCACGGCAGAGCTCTCCCCCGGCGCCATCTGCATCAGCTTCTCGTAGTTCACCCGCGGGACCTCGATGTTCAAGTCGATGCGGTCCAGGAGCGGGCCCGAGATCCGCTTGCGGTACCGCTGGATCATGCCCAGGGAACACGTACACGCACGTTCGGCGTCGCCGTAGTAGCCGCAGGGACAGGGATTCAGGGCGGCCACAAGCATAAACGACGCAGGGAAGGTCAGCGCGCCCTGCGCACGGCTGATGGTGACGGTCTTGTCCTCCAACGGCTGGCGCATGACCTCCAGAACGTGGCGGCTGAACTCGGGCATCTCATCCATGAAGAGCACGCCGCGATGGGCCAGGCTGATCTCGCCGGGCCGGGGCCATTGACCGCCCCCGACCAACCCGGCATTGCTGATGGTATGGTGGGGTGCGCGGAAGGGCCGCTGTTGGATCAGCGGGGTGTCGGGCGGCAGCATATCCGCGACGCTGTAGATCCGCGTGACCTCGAGGGCTTCTTCCAGGGTGAGGGCGGGGAGAATGCCCGGCATCGCACGCGCCATTAGTGTCTTGCCGGCGCCCGGCGGGCCCACAAGCAGCAGGTTGTGCGAGCCGCTCGCGGCGACCTCAAAGGCCCGCTTTGCGTGCTCCTGCCCCCGTATCTCGGCAAAATCAGTCGCGGGCGGCGGAGGCTGAGCCATCAAGCCGGCCCCAGGCACTAGCGGCGCGATAGGCACGGCCTTCTGGAGATGCGCTACCAACTCACCCAGCGACGCGACCGGGTAGACGGTCAACTCCGGAATGAGCGCCGCCTCCGGCGCATCTATCGCCGGGACATAGAGCGCGTCCACACCATCGTGGCGGGCCATGTCCGCCACGGGCAGAGCCCCGCGGATATGGCGCAACGTCCCATCCAACGAGAGCTCGCCCAGGATAAGGGAACGGTCCAGAGCATCGGGCGGGAGCTGACCGGTGGCGACTAGAATCCCGATGGCGATCGCCAAGTCATAGGCAGGCCCCTCCTTCCGGAGGTCCGCTGGCGCCAGATTGATCGTGATGCGCTTCTCGTAGGGGAACTTGAAGCCGCTGTTGCGAATGGCTGAGCGGGTCCGCTCCGTGCTCTCGCGGACGGCTGCATCGGGCAGCCCGACCAGCGTGACGGAGGCCATACCAGGGTTGACGTCGACTTCCACATCAACCGGCTCCGCCTGCAGACCCAGGACGGCGGCACTACGGATCTTAGCTAGCATCGCGCAGCTCCTGCAGCCCTGCTCTCATCGGCTGCGCGCCGATCCGGATCACAGACAAGCAACTGAGGAACAAACGCGGGATAGCGGGTGAAAGGGACCATGTCTCCCTCCGTAGCAGCTCGTGTAGGTCAGTGTAGCGTCTCCTAAGGGGATGTGTCACCCATACGACGGGAACCACGTCTCAGATCGCGCCGGCGAACGCTTCCTGGCGCAACTGCTGGAACTCCTGCTCGAGCCTGGCAAGCCGGGGCCGCGCTGTGTCGTCGCCGTGATTCACCCTGTGCCAGGCAAAGGCGGCCTCGGTCACCTTGGTGTGGTACCGCTGCAGCGCGCGCCACCGGCGGAAGTCCCCCTGGGTCAGCCGCTCCAGACGCGCGAGCCGTCGCTTCCACGTCGACTTCAGAACAGCCACCTCGTCAGGGGGCATGCGGCTTTGGCGCACCAGGAACTCGATGTAAGCCGCAATGCGTCGCCGTTCCAGGAAGAAGGCCGCCAACGCTACAACCAGAAGCACAAAGACGCCGGCCCAATCCACGAAGACCGCAGCCAACAGCGCCAGCGGGCCGCTTTGGGCTGTGAAGGTTGCCAGCGCGTTGTGCAGCGCGTGCGTACCCAGCGCCAACGCGAATCCGACGAGAATCGACAGCGCCTTCAGCGGCAAGCTGCGCAACTCCAGAGAGAGGGCAACCCCCAACCCGGTAAAGGCGGTATACATGGCGTGGTTAAGGCCGAAGATCCCAGCGCGCAAGAAGGCCAGGCCGAGGGCGCTACCCATCCCGCCCTGCGAGTAGGCCCCAAAGAGGTAAAAGACATTCTCGACGGCAGCGAAGCCAAAACCCACGACGCCGCCATAGATGAGGCCATCCAGCGGGCTATCGATCTCGCGGCGCAGAAAGAGAAGAAGCAGCAGCAGCGCGATGGCTTTGATGCCTTCCTCGGTCAGTGGGGCCACAACCGATGCGCCCAGGAGTTCATAGGTTAGCTGATTCGACCCGCTGATAGCCATGATCGGGATATCCAGGACGATCTGCATCACCAGCGCCAGGACGATCGAAGGCACCGCTCCCCAGAGAAAGGCAACCGCCAACAACCCGAGGGGTTCCTTCTCGTAGCGGTCGAGCCACCACAGAAGGGCAGCGTAGAGCAACATCGGCACAAAGCTCAAGATGAGGATGAGAAGTCCACTGAGAAGCATCGCGTCGTCTCCTTGAGGTAGGAAACCAAACAGGCGCGCTTCCTCCGAGAAAGCGCGCCCTCACTGTGACCGTCAATCCGTCGATGCCAGGTCACTGAGCCAAGCCAGGCCAAAGCCCGCAGCGGTCGCCACCCCAGCCAGGACGGCAGCGCCTTGAAGCAGGGTCTTGCGCTCCACGCTGGGTAGGACGGCGCCCTCAAGGCCCGCATCCGCGCCGTACTGCTGAAAGAGCCGGCCCCAGGGGGTGTCCAGTGCAGCCTCGACCCGCCGGCGCCCCACCACCGGATACCAATAGACGTTATGGTAGAAGTTGCTGGCGAAATAGGACCAGGGGACGATGGGGCTGCGTAACAGCATCGCCTCAAAGGGCTTGAGCGCCCCGTGATAGATCACCTTCTGTCCAATGCTGGCGAAGGTGTCCTCCTGCACGAAGTCCCAGCGCTCTGCCGTGGCCTCGACGTCGCCCACGAACTCGATCTCCTTGGGATCCGCCACGCCCAGTCCCAGCTCGTGGGCGATCCGCAGGAAGGGGATGTTGAGCGGGTCGAAGCCCTGCAACATCGCCGAGGCCGCGTCAATGGCCACCTGATCAGACGAGGCCAGCAGGATATTCTTCTCATGCCAGTTCATCGCCCGCGGCCCTGGACCGTCCCCGGCAAAGGTGCCATCCATGACCGCGAAGAGCCCGGGATGGATCTCCTGCTGGATCTGGAGCAGGTCGACCACAGTCTCGTGGATCACGCTGTGAGTCCAGTGGCGTTTGCGGCCCAGGAGACCGCCAAAGGCGTTCTTCATCGCGCCGGTGATCGTCGTGAAGACGTGGGTCTTCATCGTCGGAAGCTGCACGATATTGCGCCCGATCAGGATCTCGGGGATATAGACACCCTCAGGATAGATCTTGTCCAGAACCAAATAGGGACGCTGGGTCTGGTAGGGGACCCAGTTGACCTCGGGCTTGTAGATGTAGACGCAGGGCACACCATAGGTGTCGGTGACATAGCGATGCTTGTTGTTGGCCTCGCCCACACTAGTGTCCACGACCACCGTATCGTTGTGCACACCGACGAGGTCGTAGCCGGCACGCTGCAGCACGCGGATCACGCCCTCCAGCTGCCACGGCGTCGTCGAGCAGGCCGGGTACCAGGTCTGCCACGAGATGTTGATCTTCAGCAGCGTTGTCTTGTCTTGAGGCAGGACCTCCCGATAGTTGGCTAGGTCCATCAAGCGGGCGTAATCATCCAGGACGGTCTCCGGCCTCGTCCGGACGATCGCGACCTTGCCGCGCCCAAGGTAATCGGTCTTCTTCATCCCATCACTCCTCGTTGTCACACTCGCCCAGGGAGAGTGCATCGTTTCTTTCAGACAAAGTATAGAAGGAATTGACCTTCTGTCCAGAGAAGGAGCCCAGAGGCATCCACAGATTACACAGATTCCAGTGAACGTTTGCTGGAGCTTGCGCCCTATGCTATGATGACCGCATGACAGAACCGTCCAGGACACGATCTCGTGAAGGAGACAAGCCGTGACGCAGTCCGATAGGCAGCTGAATCTGATCTTCATCATGCCGGACCAACTGCGCTTCGATTTCCTCGGATGCTATGGTGCGGACTTCCTGCGCACGCCCAACATCGACCGGCTTAGTGACGAAGGCACACGTTATACGCAGTGTTACTCCGAGCACCCGCTCTGTGTTCCGGCGCGAGTCGCGCTGATGACCGGGCTCCACGGGCTGAAGACCGGCGTTCTGGACAACGGTCAGTTCCTGCGACCCGATTATCGAGAGATGGGACTGCAGACCTGGCCCGAGATCCTGGCAGAGCACGGCTACTACACTGCCGCCATCGGCAAGATGCACTTCTACCCCTGGGATGCGCGGCTGGGCTTCCAATACCGGGCTATCGCCGAGGACAAGCGGTGGCTCCATATCCGCGACGACTACTACCATGCCCTCCGGGCTGCTGGCTACCGCAAGTACCACGGCAACGAGCACGAGGGCTACTTCGAGAACAAAGGGGCCGTGATCAGCCGGCTCCCCTGGGAGCACACTATCGACCACTTCGTCGGGCAGGAAGCTTGCCGCTTCATCGAGCAGTACGGCGCCGACGGCCCCTTTGCGATGATGATCGGTTTCCCGGGGCCGCACTGTCCCTATGATCCCACGGCGACGGCATTGGCGAACCTGAACCCCGCCGCTATGCCCCCGGCTGCGCCCCCTACGGAAGCTGCCGAGTCGCTGCGGCTAAGTAATGTCGCGGGCAACCGCGGTCCTTGGAACGGCGTCGACTATGGTGAGTTCACGCCCGCGCAGATCCAGAAGGTGCGTGTGCACTACGCGGCCTCGGTCCAGCAGATCGATTGCGAGATCGGTCAGATTCTGGAAGCACTGGAACGCCAGCATCTGCTAGACAACACAGCCATCATCTTCTCCGCCGACCATGGCGACTATCTCGGCGACCACGGTATGATTGGCAAGGGCACCTTCTTCGAGAGCAGCATCCACGTCCCCATGATCGTGCGGGCGCCGGGTGGCGCCCCAGCGACGTGCGAGGATCTCGTCACACTCACCGACGTCACGGCTACGTTACTCCTGATGGCCGGCGTCGACGTCCCCGCGTATATGGACTCCCGGGCACTGCCTGGGCTATCGCCCGATGGCGCATTGACACGCGACCATATTGTCGGGGCGACCAAGGG